>JBFHON010000053.1:0-12507 GCA_041593295.1 Oceanococcaceae bacterium
CAAGGCCTTTCTGCATTACGACTTCGACGCGCCGATACCCGGCTTTGCGAAAAAGCTCATCGCCGACACCTTGACCGTGACCCAGGCCGACACCTGGAACACCGAAACCCGAAAGGGCCATCTGGAAGTCCATCTGACCGGTGCTCCGGTCACGATGAAGGCGGATATGGAGCTGGTCGAAACCGACTCGGGCTGTGAAAACCGAATGAAGTGGACCATCAACTGCAATGTGCCGCTGGTCGGTGGGAAGCTGGAGAAGGTGATCAAGGAAGACATCATGTCCAAAGCGCCCCGGGACCTGGAGGTCAGCCGGAAAATTGCCGCAACGTATTGATTGGCAGTCGAAAAGAGGGGCGGGCTGTTCAATCGAGCGGCCCGCTTTCATAATGGGCGGATGAGTGACGACAAGAAAGACGCGGATTCGCCTAACCTGTTGCAGGTGATGTGGTCGACGCTGGCCGCCTTTTTCGGGGTTCAGAACAGTCGCAATCGTGAGCGGGACTTCACGAAGGGCAGGCCGGGTCACTTCATCCTCATGGGGCTGCTCATGACGCTGGTTTTCATTGCCGTTGTCATGCTGGCCGTCAAGGTCGCCCTCTCCTATGCCACTGGCACCTAGCTGGACCCTGTAATGAATACCTTGTTTACCGCTGCAACCGGCAGCACTGTGGGGCTAAAATCGCGCCTTTGAACCGCCTGGCAAAGCGTATGGCCCGGGCATTTCGGAGCCCTTCGATCAGTCATCAACGCATCCCGCGGGATCAGCACCCGATCTCCCGGAAGAACATTTCCAAAGCTGCCGTCAATGTCCTCTATGGGCTGCACGACGCCGGTTTCCAGGCGCTGCTGGTCGGCGGCGGGGTTCGCGACGAACTGCTTGGGCTCAAGCCCAAGGATTTTGATGTCGCGACGGATGCGCGCCCGGAAGAGGTCAAGGAAGTCTTTCGTCGCTGCCGGCTGATCGGCCGCCGGTTCCGTCTGGCGCATGTGCGCTTTGGCAACGAAATCATCGAAGTGGCGACCTTCCGGGCTGCTCCGCGTGACGCCGAGGAAGGCGACAGCGACGGGGAGGGCGAAGAAGGCCGTCACGAGCTTGATGGCACCGGCCGAATCCTGCGCGACAACGTCTACGGTTCGCTGGAACAGGATGCTGTACGGCGCGACTTCACCATCAATGCCCTGTACTACGACATCGCCGATTTCAGCATTGTTGATCACGTTGGGGGCATGCGCGACCTGAAGGACAAGCGCCTGCGCCTGATCGGTGACCCCGAGACGCGCTACCGCGAAGACCCGGTCCGCATACTCCGGGCGTTGCGCTTCTCCGCCAAGCTGGGTTTTACCATCGACAAGGCTGCAGCCGCGCCGATACCTGCGCTGAAACACACCTTGCTGGATGTGCCGCCGGCGCGGATCTTCGACGAGCTGCAGAAGATGCTGCTCTGTGACCATGCGCAGGAGTGTTTTGCGGAACTGCGTCAGCACGGTCTGGTTGAACTGCTGTTGCCGGTGGTCAGTGAAAAACTCGGTGACCCTCAGGTTCTGGGGATGATTGAGGCCGCACTGGCCAGCACCGAGGAGCGGGTCCGGGAAGACAAGCCCGTCAGTCCGGCCTTCCTGCTGGCGTGCTTGCTGTGGTTCCCCATGCGCGAGCGTCAGATCGCCCTGGAGGCACAGGGGCTGCCGCCCATGCAAGCGCTGGCCGAGGCTTCGGAAAGCCTGTTTGCTGAAGTTGTCCGGCGCGTGGCCGTGCCGCGCCGTTTCAGTGGCATGGTCAACGAGATCTGGCATTTGCAGCACCGCTTCACCCAGCGTCGCGGCAAACGGCCGCTTCGTCTGATTGAGCACAAGCGCTACCGGGCAGCATGGGATTTCCTGGGCTTGCGCGAGCAGGTTGGCGACTGCGAGCCCGGCATCACGGCATGGTGGGAAGAGTTCGCCAGCGCCAACGGCGACACGCGCGAACATTTGCAGCAGACGGTGCCAGCAGGTGGAGCGCCGTCTACCGGGCGCAAACGCCGGCGGCGACGCGGCGGGCGTGGCGGCGGCAACGGCCGCAATGGCGGCGGTTCAACTGGCGACGCATGACCCTGGTCGTTATCGGACTGGGGGCAAATCTGGGGGACCCGAAACACAATCTGACCGAGGCCTTGTCGGTCCTGCAGGCGCATCCGCAGATTGCCGAACTGGAGTGCTCGACACTTGTTCGCAGCGCGCCGCTGGGGGACAAGGCGCAGCCGGCCTACTGTAATGCCGTGGCCCGCTTCCGCTGTGGTCTTGCTGCGGAAGCGCTGTTGCTATTACTGCAATCCCTGGAAAACCGTTTCGGGCGGGTGCGCGGCGCCGAGCGCTGGGCTTCCCGCACGCTGGACCTCGATATCCTGGCCTACGGGGATGCGGTGATTCGCACAGCGGAACTCACGGTTCCACACCCCGAGATCACCCGCCGCCCCTTTGTGGTGCAGCCCTGGCTGGAGGTGGACCCCGAGGCCCGGCTCGCCACCGGCGAAAGGCTTGCCGAATTGCCGGTGGCCGTGCAGGCAGGCATCGCACCCTGGGACGATGTCGCGTCCAATTCTCGTATCATCTGACGGTCTGATTCGACGGCCGCAACAGCGGAAGCTTTTCATGTATCCAAACCCACGCCCCACCGGGGAGCGCCCCCTCACGCTGCAGGACTTTCGTGCGATGCACGACAGCGGCGAGAAAATCGCCTGCCTGACCGCCTACGACGCCAGCTTTGCCCGGCTCGCGGATGCTGCCGGTGTCGAAATCGTTCTGGTCGGTGACTCGCTGGGCATGGTTGTTCACGGCCATGGCACCACGGTTGGTGTCACCAACGAGCACATCGTTTATCACACGCAAGCGGTGGCGACCGGCTTGTCACGCGCCTTTTTGATGGCCGACATGCCGTTTCTGAGTTTTGCCACCCGTGACGCGGCAATCCACGGCGCGCAGCAGTTGATGCAGAAAGGCGGGGCCAAAATGGTCAAGCTGGAAGGCGGTGCCGTGCAGGCGGATATCGTTGAGTTCCTGACTGCGCGCGGTGTGCCGGTCTGCGGACACCTGGGTCTGCAGCCACAAATGGTTCACAAGCTCGGCGGGTTCAAGGTGCAGGGCCGCGAGGACGCGCTGGCCGAGCAGATGCGCGAAGACGCGCGGGTGCTTGAGCAGGCCGGTGCCGACATGCTGCTGATCGAGTGCGTTCCCTCCGGGCTGGCGCGCTCCATCACGCAGTCCGCAGGGGTGCCGGTCATCGGCATCGGGGCGGGGCCGGATGTCGATGCGCAGATTCTGGTGATGCACGACATTCTCGGCGTCAGTCGTGGTCGCGTGCCGCGGTTCGTCAAGAACTTCATGCAGGGCCGTGACGACATCGAGGCGGCCATGAAAGCCTATGTCAGTGAGGTCAAGAGCGGCGCGTTCCCGGCTGCCGAGCACGGTTTCGGCGAATGAGCGGCAAACGGGCCCCGGTCGTGGTGCATGAGCTGGATGCTCTGCGTAATCAGGTTCGCCAGTGGCGTCAGGCCGGGAAAACCGTGGCGCTGGTGCCGACCATGGGGTGCCTGCATGCTGGCCACCTCAAGCTGGTCGAAGTCGCCGGGGAGAAGGCCGATCACGTGGTGGTCTCGATCTTCGTCAATCCGCTGCAGTTCTCGGCCGGCGAGGACCTGGATCGCTACCCGCGGACGCTGGCGGCGGATTGTGAAGCACTGGGCACGACCCCCTGCGAGCTGGTCTTTGCGCCGGCCGAAGAGGCCTTGTACCCGCACGGGCGAGACGGGCTGACCGAGGTTCATGTGCCCGAAGTGTCGTCACGGCACTGCGGGGCGTTTCGCCCGGGTCATTTCGAGGGTGTGACGACGGTGGTCAGCATTCTGCTGAATCTGGTGCAACCCGACGTGGCCGTTTTTGGTGAAAAGGATTGCCAGCAGCTGTTTGTCATCCGCCGGATGGTGCAGGACCTGCATATTCCGGTCGATATTGTCGGCGTGCCTACGGTTCGCGAGCCGGATGGGCTGGCAATGAGTTCACGCAACCGCTACCTGTCTCCGGAGGCACGTGCACAGGCGGCGTATTTCCCGCAAGTGCTTGATGCGCTGGCGGAAAAGCTGCAAAACAATGTGCAGGAGAATGTGCCCGACATGTTGCGTGACGCCATGGCGGAACTGGCTCGCCACGGGCTGCATGCACAGTATGTGGACCTGGTGTCTTCAGGGTTCTGTCTGGCGGACAAGCTGGAACCGGGGGAATTTCATTTGCTGGCTGCGGTCGAAGTTGGTGGTGCCCGTCTGATCGACAACCGGTCTTTGCGCATTGCACCATCTTGAATTGGGCTGGCTCCCTCAGTAAACTTGCCGGCCATTTACGGCCTGACCCGTCTGTCTGACGAGTCGCCATAACGAAACACCGCAAGAGGCTTCGTCATGAACCTGACCCTGCTTAAAGCCAAACTGCATCGCGCGTGCGTCACGCATGCGGAGCTCGACTATGAAGGCTCCTGTGCGATCGATGACGATCTGCTGCAGGCTTCCGGTATCCGCGAGTACGAGCAGATCCAGATCTACAACCTGACCAACGGGGAACGGTTCGAGACCTATGCGATTCGTGCGGAAGCCGGCTCCAAGACCATCTCCGTGAACGGCGCCGCGGCCCACAAGGCGGGTGTTGGTGACCGGGTCATCATCTGTGCCTATGCCTCGATGCCTGAGGCCGAAGCCGCGAAGCACAATCCGCGGCTGGTGTACTGCAACGATCAGAACGACATTACGCACTCGCGTTACACCATTCCCGTTCAGGCGGCGTAATACCCCGTATGATTGACGCCGGGTCTGTTGGCCCGGCGTTTGCGTATGCAAACCAACCACAACGGATTCGGGGACACAGCCGAGGTTGGAATGAGCAAGTTCGCACAAATCAAGAATCTGGCGCAGCAGGCGTCATCCATCGACTGGGCGCAGGCCTGTGTCGACCCTGGTCGCGCCCGGGCCTTCGCTCTCGAGGCGGCGGGGATTCGCCTTGATTTCAGTCGCGAGCACCTGACCGAAGACAGCCTGCGCGCATTGCTGACGCTGGCTGAAGACGCCGACTGGGAGTCCCGGCGCGCGGCGCAATGGGCCGGGGAGCCGGTAAACCGCAGCGAGCAGCGAGCCGTGCTGCACAGCGCGCTGCGGAGCCCGGACTCGGCGCCGGAGGCGGTCGCGCAGCGCATTCAGCAGAATGAGGCGGCGCTGGAAGCGCTGCTCGCAGCGCCGGATCTGGCGGAAAAGACCGCCGTACTGCATATCGGGATCGGTGGATCGGACCTGGGTCCCCGCCTGGTTGCCGATACCGCGGCCCTGGGCGGCCAGCAGCGCACGCTGAACTTCCTCAACAACCTCGATGATGCGTCATTGCAGTCGGTGCTCGCGGGTCTGGAACCGCACCGGGTTCTGGTGGTTGTCGTATCCAAGACCTTCACGACCGCTGAAACCCGTGCCCTGCAGCAGGCGGCTGTCGCGTGGCTCGAGCGCAATGGCGTGGATCCCTCTGACGCCCTGGTCGCCGTCACCGGGAATGCCGAGCAGGCGCAGGCCGCAGGGGTGCGATCGGATCGCATACTGGACCTTCCGGACTGGGTGGGCGGGCGTTACTCGCTGTGGTCGGCGGTGAGTGTCAGTCTCGCGCTGGCATTTGGTAGCGCCGCACGCCAGCAGTTGCTGGCCGGTGCGCGCGCCATGGATACGCATTTCCTGCGTGCGCCGCTGGAGCAGAATCTGCCGGCGCTCTCCGCCTTGATCGGCATCTGGCACAGCAACGCGCAGGGCTATGTGACCCGGATTGTAGTGCCATATGCG
This sequence comes from Oceanococcaceae bacterium, assembly GCA_041593295.1. Classification (GTDB taxonomy): domain Bacteria; phylum Pseudomonadota; class Gammaproteobacteria; order Nevskiales; family Oceanococcaceae; genus MS8. The sequence continues at coordinate 5,838 of JBFHON010000053.1, forward strand.
GATCGTCTACGGCTGCTGCCGGAGTATCTGCAGCAACTGGAGATGGAAAGTAACGGCAAGCGTGTGGACCTGCTCGGTCAGCCCCTGGGATTTGCCACAGCGCCGGCGACCTTCGGTGGTGTCGGCAGCTGCGTGCAGCACGCCTTTTTCCAGCTGTTGCACCAGAGCGACACGGTGCACCCGGTCGAGTTCGTCGTGCCAGCGCGCTTCGCCGGGGTGGAGCCGCACTTGCACCAGAAGCTGGTCAGCAACGCCATCGCTCAGGCCTGCGCGCTTACGCAGGGGCGCGCGGCGGAGGGTGACGATCAGACACGACGGTGCCCCGGTGGCCGGCCGAGCAGCTTCATCACCTTGCGTAATCTCGACATGTATCACCTGGGTGCGTTGCTGGCCTTTTATGAGCATCGGACGACGGTGCAGGGCTGGGTGTGGGGGCTGAACAGCTTTGACCAGTTCGGGGTGGAAGTCGGGAAGAAAATTGCCGGCACCATCGAGCAGGCCTGGAATGGGGACAGCGATTACCCGGATGCCAGTGCGGCCGCCGTCAGCGCCTGGTTGCAGGAGGTTGGCACCTAGACGGCGCCGGCGCTGTGGTGCTGATGTAGCGCCCAGTCGCGCAGTTCTTCCCACCAGTCCGCGTCTTCCGCTTCCGCACCTGCCAGTGCGGCGATGACCTCGGGGGTAGTCGGGGCATTGCCCAGCGCGATGCACAGGTTGCGGCGCCAGCCCAGCCAGCCCGGGCGACGAAGTGGCATCCCCGCCAGGTTGGTCTCGTACTGCTCGCGGCTCCACTGCCACAGGTCGAGGAGTTGTGGGGCGTCAAGCTGGTGGCGGGGGGCAAAGTCCGGGTGAGCAACGGATCCGGCAAGCCGGTTCCAGGGGCATGCCAACTGGCAATCGTCGCAGCCAAAAATGCGGTTGCCGATGGGCTTGCGCCATTCCCGGGGAATCGTTCCCTTGTGTTCGATGGTCCAGTACGCAATGCAGCGGCGGGCATCCAGCTCGCGTGGGGCGATGATGGCACGCGTCGGGCAGGCCCGGATGCAGGCCATGCACTCGCCGCACCGATCCGGCTGCGGCGCCATGCGGCTGGGGGGCAGCGGCAGGTCCGTGAGGATTTCGCCCAGCAGAAACTGGGAGCCGTCGGCCGGATCCAGCAGCAGCGTGTGCTTGCCGATCCAGCCCAGGCTGGCATCGCGGGCAAGCGCTTTTTCCAGCAGCGGCGCGCTGTCCGTGGCGACCCGGAACTGGGTTTCCGGCACCTCCTGCTGCAGCCGCCGAGCCAGTTTGAGCAACTGCTGGCGCAGGCTCTTGTGGTAGTCGCGGCCCAATGCGTAGCGGGCGACATAGCCCTTTTCAGGCTGGCGCAGCACCGCGCGGGCGTGCGTGCTGGAGTCCGACCAGCACGGTTGTTTCACGCTGATCACGCTGAGCGTGCCCGGGTGGACCCGATTGAGGTCACGCCGCAATGGCAGGCTGTTGGCCAGCCATTGCATCCCGGCGTGGTGGTCATTTTCGACCCAGCGCTCCAGCAGGTCCAGATCGTCGTCCAGGGTGATGCGGGCGACCGCCACGCCGGAGAAGCCCAGTTCCGCGCCCCATGCGGGTAACTGGTCGGTAATGGACTGCAGGTCTGGCGTGTTCATATCCCTATAATCGTGGCATGTTCGAAATTGACCCGCTGTACAGCGTGCGCCAGGTGCGCGAGATCGACGCCCGCGCCATACAGCGGGCCGGTGATGACGGCTACGCACTCATGCAGAAAGCAGCAGCATTCGCCTGGAGTTGTGTGGTCGAGTGCCATCCGCAGCTCTCTGCGATGACGGTCCTGGCAGGGCCGGGGAACAATGGCGGGGACGCGCTGGTACTGGCACGCATTGCCGCGAGTCAGGGCGTCGAGGTGCAGGTTCATCTGCTCGGCCATGAACCCGAAAAGTTGCGTGGCGCAGCAGCCCGGGCCTATGCAGATTTCGCCGCTGCAGGCCTGAAACTGGAGAGCGCACAGCCGGCATCCGCCCCCGTCATTATTGATGGTATTTTCGGAACCGGCTTGACGCGCGCGCCCCGTGACGAAGCGGCGCAATGGGTGGATTGGCTCAATGTGCAGCGCAAGACCCGGGGCAGCTGGGTGCTGGCCCTGGATATTCCCTCGGGGCTCAATGCCGACACGGGGCTGGGTGCCGGTAGCCATGTACGGGCCGACTGCACCACCAGTTTTGTCGCCCGCAAGTGGGGGCACGACCTCGGCGCGGCGATCGATGCATGCGGCGAATTGCGCTTCGATGCGCTGGGCGTATCTGCCATAGACCGGGCCGGAATTGAGCCGGTCGCGGGACGGCTGGCCGCTGTTCGCTGGCCGCGACGGAGCGTGGACTCCCACAAGGGCATTGCCGGTCACGTGCTGCTGCTGGGCGGAATCGCCCGCTATGGCGGTGCGACGGTGCTGGCCGCCCATGGCGCGCTGCGCAGCGGGTGCGGCAAGGCAACGATTCTGACCGAGAGCGCCGAGATTCATCCGGCATTGTGGCCGGAGGTCATGCGCTTCGCGGCCCGCACCAAGAATGAAGTTATCGGCCTGAGCAGTGAGGCCGATGTGTTGTGCCTCGGTCCCGGGCTGGGTCGGGATGAAGGGCAGCTGGCGCGCTTGAAGCTGTTGCGGCGGGCACCGCGCCCGCAGATCTGGGATGCCGATGCGCTGTGGGCGCTGGCGCAGTGGCCGGACTTGCAGCCGGATGAATTGGTCATCACGCCACACCCGGGTGAGGCGGCGGCATTGCTGGGGTGGACTACGCAGGCCGTACAGAGCGATCGCGCCGCGGCTCTCGAAGCCCTGGTCCAGCGCTGGAATTGCGTCACGGTACTCAAAGGCGCACGGACCCTGGTGGGGGCGCCGGGCAAAATCCCGGTCGTCGTGCCGCAGGGCAACCCCGGCATGGCGGTGGGGGGAATGGGGGATGTGCTCGCTGGCGTCATTGCCGGGTTGTGCGCGCAAGGTTTCGCGCCCTGGGAGGCCGCTGTAGCCGGCGCCTGGTCGCTGGCAGACGCTGCAGATCGGGTTGCCAGCCAGCGCGGATACAGCCTGCTGCCACACGATGTACTGGACTCCCTGCGCGTGGGCTCACGATGATCTCCTGTTTTCTGGATGGCCCGGAGGCCTCCGCAGACTTTGCCCGTGCGTTTGCGGGTCACCTGCGCCAGCAACTGGCGCAACGCCATGTGCATGCCCAGCTGGCCCTGGAAGGCGGGCTGGGTGCCGGAAAAAGCCATCTGGCGCGCGCGATGCTCCGCGAATGGGGAGTCGAGGGGCCGATCCCGAGCCCTACCTACAGCCTGCTTGAACCCTACGCGGATGCGTCCCCGTCTGCTGCGCACATGGACTGGTACCGCTTGGGTGACCCACTGGAGCTGGAGATGCTGGACTGGGAAGGGCTCTGTCGCGAAACGTCGGTTGTGCTGGTGGAGTGGGCTTCCCGTTTGCCGGAAATGGCACAGCAAATGGACCTGCTGTGCGAACTGGTCGCGCAGGGGGAGGGGCGTCAATTGACCGTCACCCCACTTAGCCCTGTTGGCAGTTACTTACTGGAGGGTTTTGATCAAGAACTGGAGAAAACCTCTCCAGGTTGATAATTCCATTGGGAAAATTCTTGCATGCCGTTGGCTGCGGGGGTATTCTGCGTCTCGCCTCAGTGTTTTGTGGGAGAGGGATGCCGGCCATGTCGGGCGCATCGCAACAGCAGGAGTCACGCACCGCGCAGCTATCGACGCTGGCGAAACGCGCCTGTGCGTCAGTACTGCTGGTGCTGGGGTCAGCGCTGCCGCTTTCTTCCGCGCACGCAGCCAATCTGGTCGGCGCGTCCGCCATGACCGATGCGAGCGCCTCTGAAGTCAGGCTGGCCTTTGACGAGGCTGTGAAGTGGCGCTGGTTCCGGCTTGCGGACCCGCAGCGGGTCGTTATCGACGTCATCGGTGCTGCTGCGGGGGGCGAGGTGAAGGCGCAGTTGCAGCAGGTCGGTGATGGCACCGGCGGGGTCGTTCGCAATGTGCGTCTTGGTGATCTCGACGATGGCATGCGCGTGGTCCTGGATCTGGCGGTCAACGCCCCGCAGGTGAGTGTCGCAGCGGACAACCCGCGCGACATCCACATCAAGCTGGCGCAATTGACGGAAGTGCCCGTCGCGCAGGCCGAGCCCGCCGTGGTGGCTGTGCGCGAGCCGGAGCCGACACCGACAACACCTATCACGACGACAGTTCAGCGGCCCGTGGTCGTTGTCATTGATGCCGGGCATGGTGGCAAGGACTCCGGTGCGGTGGGCCCCTCGGGTCTGCAGGAGAAGCATGTCGCATTGAGCATCGCGCGTGAAGTCCGTGATGTGCTGTCACGCAACCCCGCCTATGTGGTCAAGCTCACCCGCGATTCCGATACCTTCATTCCGCTGCGCGAGCGCATCGATATTGCGCGCAATGCCGACGCGGATCTGTTTGTTTCCATCCATGCGGATGCCTTCCATGATCATCGCGCGCACGGGTCTTCCGTGTACGTGTTGTCCAATCGCGGCGCGAGCTCCGAATACGCGCGCTTGCTGGCCCGGCGCGAGAACGCCGCCGATCTGGTGGGCGGTGTGGAGTACAAGGACAAGGATGAGACCCTGGCGGCCGTGTTGCTGGACATTTCCATGAACGCTGCCATCGATGCCAGCGCTGACATTGCCAGCCGGGTGCTCGGCGGTATGCAGCAGCTTGGGCCGTTGCACAAGAAAACCGTCCAGCGGGCCGGCTTTGTCGTGCTCAAGTCTCCGGATGTGCCGTCCATCCTGGTCGAGACCGCATTCATCTCGAATCCGACGGAAGAGCGCAACCTGGGCAGCCGGACGCATCGCAAGAAAATTGCACGCGCCCTGGCCAGCGGAATCCAGGACTATTTCACCGAGTACCGGCCTTCCGGTGTGGTACAGGTGGCCCGTGACGAAGGCTTGCGAGCGCGCGAGCATCTCGTTGGCAGCGGCGATACGCTGTCCGGCATTGCCGATCAATACGGCATCAGTGTGCGGGAGTTGCGCGCATCCAACGCGCTGAGCAGCGACACCATCCGCGTGGGTCAGCGGCTGCGAATCCCGATCCGGACAGCTTCACGCTAGCCCGCGTCTTGCATGTGGGCGCGGCTTTCGGCATCGTCCCGCCCCATGTCGCAACCCGCCCACATCCGAACGCTTGCCTCCGAAGTCATCAACCAGATCGCCGCCGGTGAGGTGGTGGAGCGCCCGGCCGGGGTCTTGCGTGAGTTGCTCGACAACGCCGTGGACGCCGGGGCCTCGCAGATTGATGTCGAAATTGCCAATGGCGGCATTGATCAGCTGTGTGTCCGTGATAACGGCTGCGGCATTGCGATGGCCGAGTTGCCACTGGCTCTCGAGCGCCATGCCACCAGCAAGATTCAGGAACTGGACGACCTGGAGCATCTGGGTACTCTCGGCTTTCGCGGTGAGGCATTGCCGAGCATCGCCGCGGTTGCCGACCTGGAGCTGATTTCGCGCACCGCGGACGCCGAGCACGCCTGGCGCATTGCCGTCGGGCCAGGGCGGCAACTGGAGCCGGCGACGCCGGCGCGTGGCGGTGTGGGTACGCAGATCACCATGCGGGACCTGTTCTCCCGCGTGCCGGCCCGGCGCAAGTTTTTGCGCAGCCCGCGCACTGAGTGGACCCATCTCGAATCGCTGGCCCGGCGCATGGCGCTGTCGCGCCCGGAAATTGCCTTCCGCCTGTTTCACAACGGCAAATCCATCTGGGACCGGCCTGCGGAAAGCCTGCGCGCCCGCGTCGAGGCGCTGGTCGGCGCGGATTTCGTCAAGCAGGCCATGCCGATCGATGCACAGGACGATGGACTGCGCTTGCGCGGTTTTGCGAGTCAGCCGGCCTGGTCGCGGGTGCAGCCCGATACGCAGTTCTTTTTTCTCAACGGGCGCTACCTGCGCGATCGCCTGATTGTCGGGGCCCTTCGCGCCGCCTACGCGGAAGTTCTGCATGGCAGTCGCCAGCCGGGCTACGTACTGTTTCTGGAGGTGCCAGCCGACAGTGTCGATGTGAACGTCCACCCCACCAAGCAGGAAGTGCGGTTCCGTGATTCGCGCACTGTCTTCCGCTTCCTGCGCGGTGTGGTTCTCGATGCCATTCGCCAGCCCGTTGCTGGTGGGGCTGCGACAGGAGTGGCCACCGCTGCCGCAGAAAGCGCGGCGGAGCGCGCCTTTGCTGCCGCAAGCTACGCACCATCGGCAGCGCCAGCCAGGGCGACCTCGGCCGGCTTTGTGGGTGAGCAGCGGGGCGTGTCCTTCGCGGGCAGCATGCCGATGGCCAGCAGTGCTCCGCAGCGCCCGCCTGCGGGAGACCAGCAGCCGGTGGCTACCCCGGATACCGCAGGCTCGGCGCATCAGTTCACGCTGGCGGAAACGCCACCGCTGGGGTTCGCGCTGGGGCAGTTGCATCAGGCGTATGTGATTGCCCAGAACGACAAGGGGCTGGTTCTGGTGGACATGCATGCGGCGCACGAGCGAATCGTCCTGGAGCGACTCAAGGCCGCACTGGCCGATGAGCGTGTCGTGGCCCAGCCTCTGCTCGTGCCCATTGAGCTTGCGGCAAGCGTGCGCGAAATGGCCGCGATGGAAGAGGCGGCAGACTG
>JBFHON010000054.1:0-12489 GCA_041593295.1 Oceanococcaceae bacterium
CGGCTAGCTGCGCTCTGGAAGTGGTTCCGGTGTGCGCTTATGCTGGGGGACTGATGCCTGTCCGGAGACCGTTGTGCCATTCACTCGTCTGCTGCTGATCACGCTGCTGGGTGTGCTCGCGACCGCGGCCGCCAGCGCGGGGCCGTTGTATCGCTGGGTGGATGAACAGGGCAAGGTGCACTACGGGGACAAGCCCCCGGTCGCGCAGGACTCGGAAGCCGTGGACCTGAAGTTCATCGGCAAGGGCGTGACCGAGGCGCCGGCGCCCGGTGCTGCCGGGGCCAGGGCGCCCGGTGACGCGGACCCGGTGCTCAATCTGGTCGAGCCGGACTCCCCCTTGCTGCTCAAGCCCTCCCCCCAGCGCTGTGCCCTGGCCAAGCAGCGCTTGCAGGTGTACTCACAGGCGCGCCGGCTGGAGAACACGGATGAATACGGCCAGCGCAAGGTGCTGTCCGACGCCGAGCGGCAGAAATACATCGCCGGTGCGCGCGAGGATGTCGAGCGCGCCTGCGCCGGTCAATAAAACCCTCCCCGAGACAGATCCCCATGAATCCCACCGCGCATCCCCTGCACCAGGTCTTTGTCACCGGCGGTTCCGGCTTTGTCGGGCGCAACCTGATTCGTCGCCTGCGCAAGGAGCGGCTGCCGGTTGCAGCTCTGGCGCGGTCCGAGTCGGCGGCGAATACGGTCGCCGCACTGGGAGCCACACCGGCCCGGGGCGACCTGCTCGACCGGGAATCACTGGTCGAGCATTTGCGCGGGTGCGACACGGTGTTTCACGCAGCGGCCGTGGTGGAGGAGTGGGGTCCGAAGTCGCTGTATGAGCAGGTCAATGTTGAGGGCACCCGGGTCTTGCTCGAGGCCGCTGCCGAAGCCGGGGTCCGGACCTTCGTGCTGGTGGGCACCGAGGCGATCTTCGCCGATGGTCAGCAATCCCTGGCCATGCTGGACGAGTCCGTTCCGGTACCGGCCAACCCGCTGCCACGCTACCCGGCAACCAAGGCGGCTGCCGAGCGGCTGACACTGGCAGCCAATTCTGCCGCCATGCGCTGCGTGAGCGTGCGTCCGCGCCTGATCTGGGGGAATGACGACACCTCGGTGCTCCCCAAGCTGGTCGCAGCGGTTCAGGAAGGGCGCTGGGTGTGGCCGGATCATGGTCGCGCTTTGACCAGCACCACCCATGTGGAAAACGTCTGCGAGGGGCTGCTGCTTGCGGCCCGCTACGGGCGGGGCGGGGAAGCGTATTTCGTCAGCGACGGGGAGCCGACGACCTACCGCGATTTTTTCACCCGCCTGCTGTCGACCCGTGGTGTGAGCCTGCCCGACAAATCGGTGCCGGTGTGGATGGCCCAGGCCTTTGCCGCCAGCATGGAGGCGCTGTGGGAGCGCCTGCCGCTGAAGGGCGCGCCGCCCGCCAGCCGCATGGTGGTCGAACTGGGCGCGAAGCCGGTCGTGGTCTCGCATGCCAAGGCCGAGCAGGAGCTGGGGTACCAGCCGGTTCTGAGCCGGGACGAAGGCCTGTCGCGTCTGGGCAGCTGCTCCGCCTAAGGCGGCGGTCCGGCCTCCTTCACGCCGGCGGCCTCGCTCAGCCCGGCGCTGTGGCCTGTTTGCGGGCCTGCGCGACCCAGCTCGTCAGGTGTCGGGCAAAGGCCGCGCGCTCCTCCTCTGCCAGGACCCGGCCCACTTCCTCGTGCTGCCCTGCATAGCGCAGCTGGACATGGGGAACATCGGTCGGTCCGGCGGCCGGTTGCAGCTTCACCTGCACCCAGTGCAGCGGGAATTCACGGTGGTAGCGCGGGGTATCGCGGCCGCGCTCAAGCACCAGCTGGTCGCCATCAATGCGCAGAATTTCGCGCTCCCGGTTGGCTTGCATGGCGACGTACAGGGCGGCGGCCAGGCAACCCATTTCGAGCCCGGCAAAGGGCAGAATCATCCAGTAACCCATCGCGGCCAGGATGCCGGCGATGGTAAACGACAGCGTGCACATCCCGATCAGCAGTGAAAGGGCCTGCCGGCTATTCAGCGACGCATTGGGCCGAATGACGATGCAGGGTGCGTCCATGCGCGATGGCTATTCGTGCTGTTCGTCCACCAGGCTCTGGATCAGTTCGCCGAACTGGTCGCGATCCAGGGGTTTGGTGATGTACCCCAGCACGCTGCCGAATGCCTGCGCCCGTTCCTGGTCCTGGCCATCCTGCGAGGAGGTCACCATCAGGACCTTGACCCCCTTGCGCGTGCTGTTGCGGTCCTCCCAGCGGGAGAGGAACTCGAAGCCGTTCATGATCGGCATGTTGATGTCGAGCAGGACAATGGTGTCGAAGTCGCTGAGCGTGCCTTCGAGGATGTTCAGGGCTTCTTCCCCGTCCGGCGCGGCATGAATCCGTTCGGGCTCGACGCCCAGCTTGCGCAGAATACGGCTGTTGAGGAAACGATCCGCCTCATTGTCATCTACCACCAGGAAGTGGGTCGAATTGCTCATGCTGCTGCAACCTCCGCATTGTGTTGTGGCCAGCGCAGGACGAACAGCGTACCGCGTTCGTCAGAATGTACCTCGACACTGCCGTTCATGTTCTCAATATTCCGCCGCACGATATAGGTTCCCAGCCCGGCGCCGCCGGTTCCCGTGCTGTGGGCACGAAAGAACAGGTCGAAAATACGGCTGCGCGTGGATTCGGGTATGCCGATGCCATTGTCGCGCACTACCAGGGTGGCGAGGTGGGCGTCGCGCGATGCCGCGACGCAGACCTCGGGCTCGGGCTCATCGGGTCGCCGGAACTGGATGGCATTGGTCAGCAGGTTGAACAGGATCTGTTCCAGGCGGCCAGGCGGGGCATAAAACGTGAAATCATCGGGGCAGTCAAGCCGCAGCCTGACCGTGTCGTCATGCAGTTTGTGCTGGGCCCGGGCAAAGGTTTTTTTCACCAGTGCGGCCAGCGCCACCGGTTCATTGTCCTGCGGCCGCAGGTCGGCTTCGCACAGGGCAAAGATGCTGGAAATGGTGCTGACTTCCTGGGCCACCATGGTCTCGATGCGATCAAGGCTGGCATTGACTTCGCTCAGGTCGTTGTCGGCGATGTCGGAGCGGATGCAGTCCGTCAGGCCCTGGATCGTTCGCAGCGGGGCGACGAGGTCATGCGACACCCGGTAGTTGAACTGGATCAGCTCGTCATTGCGCCGTTGCAGCTGGGCCTGGGACTTTTGCAGGCTGACGGTCATCTGGCTGGCAAAGCGGTGTGCCCGGGAATTCGAGTTGACCAGCAGCAGGAAGATGCCCAGCAGCATCAGGTCGACCAGCAGGCCGCCAACCAGCACCAGCGTAGGGCCATTGCGATCGGCACCTTCGCGAAAGTCCAGGTTGCTGCGGATATCGAAGGTCCAGGTGCGCCCGTACATCGGTATCGAGGTTTCGCGGGTATACAGCGGGTTCGCGTCAAAGTTGGGTGTGTTCTGGCTGGTTTCTTCGTAGAGGTAGGTGGCGCCATCCCGGGCGCTGACGCTGACCCGCCGGTTCTCGGACCCCAGGGCCCCGCGCATCAGGTCGCTGACCACAAAGGCGGCGTAGACCTTGCCCTGCCTTGAGGCGCCCTCGCCGGCGGCGTCGGGTACGGAATAGGGCGCGTAGAACAGGAAGCCCGGTGTCTGGGTGGAGTCCTGTACCAGCGTCACCGGCCCGGTCATTTGCGCGGTGCCGGTTTCGCTTGCGCGTTCGGAAGCCGTCCGGCGATTGACTTCAAAGGCGGTATCCAGGCCGATGGCTTCCCGGTTGCTGGCCAGCGGTTCCAGAAAACTGATGATGGAGTGCCTGTCACGGTTGGTCACGGGGTAGACCGTGAACTCGTCGAGTTCCGGGTATTCGCGTTGCATCCGGCGCTTGTAGGCGTCGAGATCGGCGGTGTCGATGTCTTCGATCAGGCCGATCCCGCTGATACCGGGATAGCGTTGCGGCAGGTTGATCGCATCCGAGAAGGTGATCCAGTCCTGCCTCGTGATCGGGCGCTGCGGGGCCAGTGTCTGCAGCATGCCGACCCCCGCCCAGAGGCTGCCTTCGTACTTCTCCATGCGCTCGGTGAGCAAGCTGACGACCTGGGTGGCGTATTGCTCGAAACGGGCGTTGAGGCGTTCTTCCAGCTGCTGGCGCGAGAAGTACCAGGCCAGACAAGTCAGTACCAGCGATGCGCCCAGCACGAGCCAGTGCGCCAGGTGCAGGCGTACCGGTTCGTCGTTGAAGCGCTCGCCTTCCGTCATTCAGGCTGCCGCAACGGGAGGGTCAGGCGCACGCAGGCACCCGGCGGTTCCTGGGGTTCAATGACCAGTGAGCCCCCGTGGGTGGCGGCGATCCGGCGGCTGACCGGCAGCCCCATGCCGCTGCCCTCGGGCAGGTTGCGTACGGTGTGCACGCGCCGGAAGATTTCGAACGCAGCTTCGGCCAGGTCCGGTTCGACCCCGATGCCATTGTCGGCAAAGCGCAGCGTCAGGGTGTCGGCCTCGGTGTCCGCGCTGATGCGGATGGCCGGAGCAACGCCTTCACGGGTGTATTGCAGGGCGTTGCGAAGCAGATGCGTCAGCACCGTCGTCAACGCGTCGCGGTTGCCCTGGATGGTGGGTAGCGGGTCGCTCTCGATCTGGGCGCCGCTGCTCTCGATCAGTTCACGCAGCGCCACCTTGGCGTTCTGCAGCACCTCATTGAGGGGGACGGGGTCGTGCCCCACCTCGATGCGGCCGGCGCGCGAGTACGCCAGCAGGCCCTGGATGAGCCCCTGCATGGTCTTGGCGCTGTCGTCGATGAAGCGCAGGTAGTCCAGTGCGTCGCCTTCGAGGGAGTCGGCATATTCCATCCGGAACAGCTGCACAAAACTCATCTGCGTGCGCAGCGGGGCCTGCAGGTCGTGCGAGACGATGTAGGCGAATTGCTCCATTTCCCGTTTGCTTTCGGCCAGCTGCCGGCGCAGTTCCTGTTCGACTTCGGTCGTCATGGTGTCTCTCCCCGGTCTCAGCTTGACGGTGCGGTGGCGCGGCGCAGGCTGCGTAATTCGTCGCGCAACTCCATGACCTCATCCTGCAGGTGCGAGTTGATCTCCTCCAGACGCAATTTCTCGCGCAGGTGGGCACTTTTCGCGTGCGGCTGCAGTTCGCGCTGGGTGGCGATGGTGCAGGCGCCGATCAGGCCGCCGTATTCATCGCGCAGTGGGGCCAGTGTCAGGGTGACGGGGATGTGGCTGTCGCCGGGGCCTTGCAGTTCGAGATCCAGGTCGCGAATGACCCGGCCCCGCTTAAGGGCGAGCAGGATCGACTCGGCAGATTGCCGGGCGGCAGCAGGGAACAGGGCGGTGAACGGGGTGCCAATCAGGTCGGTGGCCTCGCGTCCGAGCAGGGTCGCAGTCGACCGGCTGCAGTTGTGTATGACCCCTTCGAGGTCCTGGCTGAACACCGCATCGCTGACCGTTTCCATGATCAGGTCCAGGACCTGCATGGCCTGCAGCGAGCGGCGGGAAGTTTCGGCATCGACCAGCAGCCAGATGCGGTGCCCATCGTCGGTGGTCTGGTTCGAGGGCTGAATTTCGACCAGACGTGCGCGGTGGTTCGGCAACATCATGTGGAGCTTCAGCGGCTCACTCAGCTTGGCGGTGTTGGCAAAGGCACTGACCAGCTCTTCGCGTCGGGAAGCCGGGACGCATTCGTACATGGAGCGACCGATGATGTCTTCGCGTTCCCAGTGCAGGATGGCTTCGCAACGGTCGTCCCAGCTGCGGATCACATGATCGGCATCGAGTGCGAACTGGCCTTCGTTGTTGATCGGTGTGAGGGCGCTGGCGTCACTGCGGCGGGCGGCCACGGCGTCTTCCAGCACCGGGAACAGGGCTTCGCTCTGCCCCAGCGGGCGCTTCACGATGTAGGCGAAGGCCCCGGTCTGTACGGCCGAGGCGGCGGTGCGCTCATCCTCGATCCCGGACAGGATGACAACGGGCAGGTCGGGGGCAACCCCCTGCAGCCGGCGCAAGTTGTTCAGGCCGCGCCCATCCGGCAGCCCGAGGTCCAGCAGAATGCAGTCCACCCCGTCGTGCTGCACGCGCTCCAGTGCCGCTCCCAGGGTGTCGACGTGTTCGACCTCCACGGGGGTGTCATCGGCCTCGTGGGCCAATTGTTTCTTGATTACAAAAGCGTCTTCCGGGCGATCTTCGACCAGCAGAATGTTCATGTCGGGGGTCCTGGCACGACAGCGTGGACAGACAGGTTTACAAAAACGCCGTGATTTTTGAATAGCCGTTGTTAATTTGTCGTCAAGTTTCGTGGCGCTGTCTCGTTGCGCGGTGGCGTAAAAAAGTCGCCGGCCCCGACGCAGGGCAGGAAAAAGCGCACTTGCCGAGGGGGTCGGGGGGCAAGTGCGCGTGATGCAACAGGGCGGGATGCAATCGGGGGAGCAACCCTGCACATCAGTGAAACAAATATTAGCAAATACTAATTCAAAGTCAAGCCCGGCGTTTCGCCCGGGTTGCCTGGTTGCGGGATGTCGCGGCTTTGGGGGCCGGGCTTTCGTGGCCGAGCTGTTGCGGCGACGGCAGGCGTTCCTCCAGCCAGGCCGGCAGCCGCTGCAGGCCGAGGATGTTGCTTTCGCGTGGTCGGCCTGCGGTGAACTCGCGGGTGCCCATGACATAGTCGAACCAGGGGCGGGTCACGCACCAGTTGGCACTGGGGTTGCGCCCCATGTGGTGGTCGTAATGCCAGGGAATGTGTTGTGCCCCCCATTGGGGATCCTGGTGCGACTTCTTGTGCACGTGATAGTAGTGGGCAGCCGAGTACCACAGGGTGCCGACGAAGAAGGGGGCGACGGGGAACAGTGGCGCAACGACGGCGGACCCGGCAATCAGGGCCCAGGCCTCCTTCCCCTGTGCGTGCGGGCCCAGCGGGAAGCGCTGGTAGTTCGGGTCGCGGTATTCGTGCTGGCGGACAAGCCGGTGATGCTCGTGAAAATGGAAGGACCAGAAGGTTCCGCGTTTGCGCCCCCAGCCGTGCAGGACATGCTTGTGCATGACCCACTCCACCGCGTTGGCGGTCAGCAGGCCGACAGGAATTCCGATCATGTGTTGTCTCCGTCCGGGGGAAGGCTGTTGAAGAGTGCTGACATGGCGCGCTCACCGATTTCCACATGCTGCCGCGCATGGGCGGCAGCACTGTCGGCGTCACCGGTCCGCAGGGCCCTGACGATGCCGTCGAGCGATTCGACGTCGCGAAACTCGGGGTCGAGGGTGCGGGTCAGCACGGGCCAGACGCGCTCGTAGGTACGCCGCAGCGAGTTGAACGCCAGCTGGTAGCCCAGGTTGCCGCTGCTGCGAACCAGTTCGGTCCAGAAGGCATGGGCCCGTGTCTGTCGCTCTTCTGCATGCATGGCCGCGCGCAGCTGCACGCAGAGCGCGTCGAGGCTGTCCGTCTGCTCGGGGCTGGCGTGCAGGGCGGCGGCGCGGGCCACGCCGGGTGCCAGTTGGGTCCGCAGGCTCATGATCCCGCGGATAGCGCCGCGGTTGATCTCGCCGCTGCCGCTCACCACCAGCAGCGGCAGCATCTCCAGCCCGGCATGCTCGCGCCAGTTGCGCACCTCGGTGGCGCCGCCGTGGCGGACCTGAACGAGGTCGGCCTGCTGCAGGCGCTTGAGCCCCTCACGCAGGGCGCCGCGGTTGACGCCCAGCTTTTCGGCCAGCACGCGCTCAGCGGGTAGCTTGTCGCCCGAGCGCAAGTCACCACGCAGGATGGTTTCGCCAAGCTGGCGGTAGACCCGATCAGCCAGGGATTCCCGGGGTATGGCAGCAAACATGGGTGATTCCGCGTGAAGAGGTCAACTGATCATACCAGTTGAGTCGGGCTCGGCAAGCCGGGTGTCGACAGCGAGCCGTAGAGCCGAATGTCAAAAATAGCTATTGCAGGAGCGCTGGCGATAGACAGAGTAAAATTAGGCTTCCTGCCATGTGAGCGCGAGACTCCGCCATGCCGCAAGCCCACCTGTCCTCCCTGAAAATCGGCAACGCGTTGCGGGAAGTCCTGCACGAGGGGTATACCCGGCGCGACTTCGGCAGTGACCTGCAGGCCGGGCTGACGGTGGGGATCATCGCGATTCCGCTGTCGATGGCGCTGGCCATTGCCAGTGGGGTGCCCCCACAGCACGGCCTGTATACGGCCCTGATTGCCGGTTTCATCATCGCCCTGAGCGGCGGGTCGCGCTACAGCGTGTCCGGGCCGACCGCGGCTTTTGTGGTGCTGCTGCTGCCGGTGGTGCAGCAGTTCGGTCTGGCCGGACTGGCCATGGCGACCTTCCTGTCCGGCGTCATACTGCTCGTCATGGCCATTGCCCGGCTGGGGCGGCTGATTCAATACATTCCGGAGGCGGTGTCCATCGGCTTTACCGGCGGCATTGCCATCGTGATTGCCACCCTGCAGGTGCGGGACTTTTTCGGCCTGCAGATCGAGGATTTTCCCGAGCACTGGTTCGACAAGCTGGCTGCACTGGCCGGACACATGAGCCAGTGGCACGGCCCATCGACCGTGGTCGCCGGCGTGACCCTGGCGACCCTGCTGTTCTGGCGTCGTCTGGCCACACCGCTGCCTCCGGCACTGGCCGCCGTGGTGGTCGGGAGCCTGCTAGCGGCCGCCCTGGCCGCCGCGGGAATGCCCGTGGACACGATCGGCAGCCGCTTTGCGTACCTGATGCCGGACGGGACGCCGGGTGCGGGCATCCCGCCGGTGCTGCCGCACTTTGCCTTGCCCTGGCAGTTGCCCGGGCCGGACGGGGGGGCGATGGTCTGGAACCTGGATGTCTGGCGGGCGCTGCTGCCGGCCGCTTTCGCCATCGCCATGCTGGGGGCCATCGAGTCACTGCTGTGCGCCGTCGTGGTTGACGGCATGACCGGCAAGCGCCACAGCGCCAACAGTGAATTGCTGGGGCAGGGCATCGGCAACATGATCGTTCCCTTTTTCGGCGGGATCACGGCAACGGCGGCCATCGCCCGTTCGGCCGCCAATGTCCGGGCCGGGGCCCGTTCCCCGATTGCGGCGGTGATCCACTCCCTCACCGTGCTGCTGGCGATCGTTCTGCTGGCACCGGCACTGGCGTGGTTGCCGATGCCGTCCATGGCTGCATTGCTGCTGATGGTGGCCTGGAACATGAGCGAGGCGCCCAAGGGGCTGCATCTGCTGCGCACCGCGCCCCGCGCCGATGTGATCGTGTTCGTGACCTGTCTGGCGCTGACCGTGCTGGTCGACATGGTGGTTGCGATTGGCGTCGGTGTGACCGTTGCGGCCTTGCTGTTCATGCGTGAGGTCGCGCATCTGACCCGCGTGACCGACATCAGCGAGCTGCGCAAGCACGTGCCGGAGCCGCTCCCCGAGGGCTGGCATGTGCTGAAGATCAACGGGCCCCTGTTCTTTGCGGCGGCCGACCGGGTTTTTGCCGAGATTGCCATGCGCTGCCCGGACAGCCGGGGCCTGGTGCTGTACATGGACGGTGTCTCCACGCTGGACGGTGGCGGGCTGAACGCGCTGCTGCGGCTGGTGGATCAGGCTCGTGAGCAGCGGGTTGAGCTGGTGCTGGCGGACCTGCAGTTCCAGCCCCTGAAGACGCTACGCCGCGCCCAGGTCGAGCCGCAGCCGGGGCTGCTGCACTTCACCGCCACCTTGTCCGAGGCACTGGAGTGGGTGCAGCAGCGGTCCTAATCGCTGGTCGCGTCAGCAAACAGCGGGTGGCCGGCGCGGCGGTGCAGGATGGCCGCGCCGCCGTGCACGGCCAGGTAGGCCAGCAAGGGGGCGAAAAACACCTCGTGCACTTCACCAATCTCGTGGGCGAGACCGGTTTCCGGGCCCACCACGGCGATCAGCACGCCGGTACTGACCAGGCCGGTCATCAGCGTCAGGCCGATACCCTGAACCGCAGCGGCAACCTGCCGGGTGTGCTCTGCAGGCGGCAGCGTGAGCCGGCTCAGGGGGACCGGAATCTGCCGTAATTCTGCAAGCAGTTGCTGTCGGCCTTGTCGGCGGGCCCACGGGAAAAAGTGCGCGAATGGCCGCCGGTGGCGAAACCACAACACCGTGACAAGGGCGACGACGGCTGCAGAGCTTGTGATTCCGCTCCAGTAGTGCACACTAAAGAGTAGCCGACCCAGTCCGGATTGTTCGTCTGACCAGGGCTTGGCCATCAGCTCGCTGCTCAACCATTGCAGCGGGATGGCGCCAATGACTAAAGCATGCAGAGCCACCAAAGCAGTTCGACTGCGCGGAAAATCCATCCGGTACCTCCTGTGGCGAATCTTCATGGCTCTATTGTGCGCAACGCTTGGTTAGCGTTGAATGAACTCCTTCGAACAATCTTCGTAACCGCGAGCGTGCCCCGTCATGCCCGGTTAACTCTATCGGGACCTGGTGAATGACCAATACTTCTGCTGCGGACGCGGCTCCTTCCATCACATTTGACGACCTTGGCCTCTCTGCCGAGGTTGTGAGCGCTTTGCGTGCCGTCGGCTACGAAAGCCCGTCGCCGATCCAGGCCGAAACCATCCCGCTGCTGATGAACGGCCGCGATGTCATCGGCCAGGCGCAGACCGGCACCGGCAAGACGGCTGCCTTTGCGCTGCCCTGTCTGTCGCAGCTGGATGCCAAGGCCCGCGCCCCGCAGGTGCTGGTGCTGGCACCCACGCGCGAACTGGCGATTCAGGTCGCCGAAGCCTTCCAGAAATACGCCTCCCAGATCAAGGGCTTCCATGTGCTGCCCATCTACGGTGGCCAGGACTACCGGACCCAGCTGCGTGGTCTGGAGCGCGGCGTGCATGTTGTCGTTGGCACGCCCGGCCGGGTCATGGACCACATGCGTCGCGGCAGCCTGAGTCTGGACAACCTGCGTTGCCTGGTGCTGGACGAAGCGGACGAAATGCTGCGCATGGGCTTCATCGACGATGTGGAATGGGTGCTGGACCAGAGCCCGGACGGGCGCCAGATCGCACTGTTCTCCGCGACCATGCCGGCGCCGATCAAGCGCATCGCGCAAAAGCACCTGAACAACCCTGCCGAAGTCACGATCAAGAATCGCACGACCACGGCAGAAACCATCCGCCAGCGCTACTGGGTCGTGTCCGGTGTGCACAAGCTCGACGCCCTGACCCGCATCCTCGAGGCCGAAGAGTTCGACGCGATGATCATTTTCGTGCGCACGAAAATGGCCACCGAGGAACTGGCCGGGAAGCTCTCCGCGCGCGGGCATGCCACGGCGGCGCTCAATGGCGACATCCAGCAAAAGCTCCGTGAGCGCACGGTCGATCAGCTCAAGAAGGGCCAGCTGGACATCATCGTGGCCACCGATGTGGCCGCGCGGGGGCTCGACGTGGAGCGCATCAGCCATGTCGTCAATTACGACATTCCCTACGACACGGAAAGCTACGTTCACCGGATTGGCCGCACCGGCCGTGCGGGCCGCAGCGGGGACGCGATCCTGTTCGTTTCACCGCGCGAGAACCGCATGCTGCGTGCCATCGAAAAGGCGACGCGCAAGCCGATCGAGCGCATGCAGCTGCCGACGACCGAAGTCATCAATGAAGCCCGCATTGCCCGCTTCAAGCAGCAGATCACCGATACGCTGGCCGGTCAGGACCTGACCTTCTTCGCCGACCTTGTCGAGCAGTATCACCGCGAGCACGACACCGACCCGCAGATGATTGCGGCGGCGCTGGCTTCGCTGGCGCAGGGCTCCAAGCCGTTGCTGCTGGAGTCGCGGCCCGAACGGCCGCAGCGCGAGCGCGCCCCGCGGGAGCGCGAAGAGCGCGCCAGCGGCCCGCGCGACGACAGCCGTGAGCGCCGTCCGCGTGCGCCCCGCGGCGAGTCCGAGCCGGGCATGCAGCGTTTCCGGGTCGAGGTTGGCCACCAGCATCAGGTCAAGCCGGGGAACCTGGTCGGCGCCATCGCCAACGAAGCCGGGCTGGACGCGCAGTACATCGGGCGCATCGAGATCTTTGACGACTACAGCCTGGTCGACCTGCCCGAGGGCATGCCCAAGCCGCTGTTCAAGCACCTGCGCAAGGTCTGGGTGTCCGGGCAGCAATTGCAGATATCCGAGTACGACGAGCACGGTGCAGGGCCGCAGCCCGGTACCGGGCAGGAACTGGAGTCCCGCGATGCCGACCGTCCGCCTGCAGGCGCCGGCAAGCCGGTCAAGGCACCGAAGCGGAAGTTTGGCGGCCCACCGCCGGGTGGTCGCTCCAAATTCAAGAGCGGCGGCAAGTCGGCGAAAAAACCGAACGCCCGTCGGGCGCCACCGCGCAAGCCCGCGGAGTGACCGCGGTGCGGAATCTGCATCCGGTGGCCATCACTTGCAGGATGGCTTCGTTGGGGAGCTGCCGGTAAGGTTCACTCCAACGCAGTATCCGCGAGAGCACAGACACCGTGTCGAGATTTTTCAGTCGACCAGAAATGACCATCATGCGGCGCATTGTCGGGCCGCTGGTGTTGCTGATTCTGATC
>JBFHON010000055.1:0-12381 GCA_041593295.1 Oceanococcaceae bacterium
ACCAGCGCGCGCCCGGCTTCATCGAACTGCCGGCTCAGGCCTTCGCAGGCAACCGCGACATCACTCATAGCGCAGGGCCTCCGCCGGTTCGACCTGCGATGCGCGCCAGGCGGGATACAGCGTGGACACCAGACCCAGAACCAGCGACACCGCAGCAATCTTCCAGACATCGGCCGCATGCAGCTCCGATGGCAGGTCACTGATGTAGTACACGTCGTCGGCCAGCAGATCCCGGCCCAGCATCTGTTCGATCGCCGGAACAATGGTTTCGACATTCAGGGCCAGCAGCACACCGCCGACCACACCGAGGATGGTCCCCACGACGCCGATCACGCTGCCCTGCACGACAAACACCCCGAGGATGTGCGCGCGCGTTGCACCCAGCGTGCGCAAAATGGCGATATCGGCCTGCTTGTCCTGCACCACCATGACCAGCGTGGACACGATATTGAATGCGGCCACCGCAATGATCAGGCTGAGAATGATGAACATCACGCGTTTCTCCGTCTGTATCGCCGCGAAGAAGTTGCGGTGCTGACGCGACCAGTCAGAAACGGAATACGGAAGCGGAAGGCTGTCCCGGACATCGCGGGCAATGCGTGCGGCCTGCATCGGCCGGTCCACGCTCACACTCAGGCCATGTACGCCTTCACCCAGACGGTACAGACGTGCCGCGTCTTCCCGGTGCATCAGCACCAGGCTGCGGTCGAACTCGTACATGCCGACTTCGAAAATTCCGGCCACCACGCAACGCCGGAAGCGCGGCGTGAGCCCCAGCGGCGTGACGGATGCCTGGGGAATCATCAGATCGATGCTGTCCCCCGGAACCACACCCAGGTTGGCGGCAAGGTGGCGGCCGATGATGACGTCGAAGGTGCCGGGCTTGAGATCGCTCAGCTGACCGGCCGTCACATGCGTGCCCATCCCGTCCGGTCCGGACTCGGATGCGGGATCGATGCCACGCAGGATCACCCCGGACAGCTGCCCTGCACCCCGGACCATGCCCTCACCGGCGATATACGGGCGCACCGAAACCACATCGGGCCGCGCCGCCAGCTGGTCCGCCATTTGCTGCCAGTTGGTCATCGCGCCGTCCCAGGGTTGCACCTGGAGGTGGGCAGTCATGCTCAGAATGCGGGTCCGCAGTTCGGACTCGAAACCGTTCATCACGGAAATCACCGTGATCAGGGCCGTCACGCCGAGCGCGATCCCCCCCATCGACGTTGCCGAGATGAAGGAGATGAAATGGTTACGGCGCTTGGCGCGGGTATAGCGCAGGCCGATTCTCAGGGGCAGAGGGAGTTGCATCGCCGGCGCAGTATACTCATGCGATCACCCGTCAACCCGGACTGGCTACTATGTCACGCGCGCTTTGGACCCCTTTCGTCATCAGCCTGATGCTGCTATTCACCGGCACCTCGGCCATTGCGCAAAGTCGCGGCATGACCATGGACCAGGTGCGCTCGCTGCGCGGCGAACCGCTGCAGGTGCAGGGCCCGGTCGGCGACCCGCCCATCACGCGCTGGGTTTACGATGATGAGATCATCTATTTCGAGTATTCCCTGCTGCTCACCCGCGTACCGCAGGACAACCTGCCCCAGCCTCGCCGCACCGACGGCCTGCGCATCAAGCCCTGACATTCAACAACCTGGGAATACCCTGCTCTATGAGCGAATCCATTCGCTGGCCGGCCGAGTGGGAGCCACAAGCTGCCGTCATGCTGACCTGGCCCCGCCAGGGCGGCGACTTCGCCAATTTTTCCGCCATCCATGACGCCTTTGTCCGGATCGCATGGATGCTCGCCCGGCACGCGCCCCTGCTGATCTCGGTCGAAGACGAGACACTGGCCGCGCGTGTCCGCAATGCGCTGGAACGGTGCCCCGGCAGCGTACAGATCAACGTTGTCGCCTGCGATGACATCTGGGTCCGTGACCACGGTCCGGTCGGTGTGCTGGTCAACAACCGGCTGCGCCTGAACAACTTCGGCTTTGACGGCTGGGGTGGCAAATACCCTGCAGAACGTGACAACGCCCTGACCGGCGAACTCGCATCACGCGGCATTCTCAGCAACCTGGGCGACGTGGTCAGCCAACCGGTCACGCTTGAGGGTGGGGGCATCGAAACCGACGGCCACGGCACCCTGCTGGCCACCCGCAGCAGTGTTCTGGACCCGCGGCGCAACCCGGGCCTGGACACGGCGGCCATGGAAGCAGCACTGCGCGAGGCGCTGGGTGTGGAGCGCTTTCTGTGGCTGGATCACGGCGACCTCGCCGGGGACGACACCGATGGCCACATCGACACGCTGGCGCGCTTTGTCGCGCCGGATCATCTGGTCTACCAGTCCAGCGATTCCCCCGACCTGCCCAACCACGACGCCCTGTGCCGGATGGAAGCCGAGCTGCGCGAACTGCGCCAGGCGGACGGCAGCCCCTACCGGCTGACAGCACTGCCGCACACGCGTAGCGCCCATCAGGGGGAGCGCGGGCTGCTACCCACCAGCTACGCCAATTTCCTGTTTCTGAACGGGGCCCTGCTGGTGCCGCAATACACCGATGCCAGTGACGCCGAAGCACGCGACACGCTCGCCCGGATCTGCCCCGGACACAGCGTGATCGGCGTGGACTGCCGCGCACTGGTCCAGCAATACGGCAGCCTGCACTGCGCAACCATGAATATCCCGCAAGCCCCGGCAACACCAACATGAACCGCACTCTCCACGTGGCGCTGGTACAGCGCGCCTGCAGCAACGATGCTGCGGCCAACCTGCAGGCCTGCTGTGCGGCCATTCGTGAAGCTGCTAGCAACGGCGCGCAGCTGGTGGTACTCGAAGAACTGCACAACGGCCCCTATTTTTGCCAGATCGAAGACCCGGCATTGCACGACCTGGCCGAACCGATACCTGGCCCCAGCACGGACGCCCTGGGCAAGGTCGCCCGCGAGACCGGTTGTGTGATCGTCGCCTCGCTGTTCGAGCGCCGCGCACCCGGCCTGTCGCACAACACCGCCGTGGTCCTGGATGCCGACGGCATGCTGGCTGGCGTGTATCGCAAGATGCACATCCCCGATGATCCCGGGTACTACGAGAAGTTTTACTTCACCCCCGGCGACCTCGGCTTCGAACCGGTGGACACGCAGGTTGGCCGCCTCGGCGTGCTGGTCTGCTGGGACCAGTGGTACCCCGAGGCTGCGCGCCTGATGGCACTGGCCGGAGCGGACATGCTGATCTACCCCACTGCGATCGGCTGGGACCCGGAAGACAGCGCAGACGAGCAGCAGCGACAGCGTGAAGCCTGGATCACCGTGCAGCGCGGGCACGCCATCGCCAACGGGCTGCCGGTGCTGTCCTGCAACCGGACCGGCCATGAAGTCGACCCCGCCGGCGGGCCGGGTGCGCAATTCTGGGGCTCATCCTTCGTGTGCGGCGCCCAGGGCGAATTCATCGCCCGGGCCGGCACCGATGAGGACACCATCCTCCATGCAGCTGTCGACCTTGGGCGCAGCGAACAGGTGCGCCGCATCTGGCCCTTCCTGCGGGACCGCCGCATCGACGCCTACGGCGACCTGCTGAAGCGCTTTCGGGATTAGGCGCCACCTGGCAGGCGACAGCGGGCCAGGATCCACTCGCGGTTGTGCCGCACACCGAGCACTTCGGGGGGGGCCAGCAACGGGCTGGTGGTCAGCTCGAACTCACGCTGGTCCTGCGAAGACATCAGTACCGCACGCGGATGACCCGCCGTGCTGGACGTACAAAACTCGCGGACGCTGCGCCGGGGCTCGGCAAGGTCCAGCTTGTGCACCGGGTATGCGGTGAACAGCGGGAACTGGGCGCGCCAGTCGAGCATGCCGATCTCGGCCTTACCCGCCGTGTCACCCAGGACCACCTCCGCCCGATCCATCAGGGTTTCCGGTGTGCGGATGTTGTTCAGCCAGGGGTAGACCCCCCACCCGAACAGGAACCAGCCCACCCCGAAAAAGACCGGGAGTGCCAGGGCCTGGTTACGGGTACCGAAACGGAATGCCAGCGCCAGGATCAAGGCGATCAGCCCGAGCACGCCCAGCCCCCAGTACAGGCCAAAGGGGGTATCCGGCGGCAACAACAGACCGAACTCGGCAGGCCGCAGGCGCGCCTGCGCAACCAGCACCAGGAACAGCAGTCCGATCCCGATGAGAATTCCGCGGCTCATCCACTGCACACCGGGCCGCCACCAGGTCCCCCCGAGATTGGCCCCCACAAGCAAGGCGACCGCCGGCAGCGCCGGCAGAATCTGCACGCCATGCCGCCCCGGCAACACGGTGAAGAACAGCAGCACCGCCAGCACATAGCCGACCATCAGTGCGGTGCGCGGATCACGATCGCGCAGCCGTTGTCGCCAGACCGGCGCCAGCCACGGCAGCAGCAGGGTCAGCGGCATCCACAGCACCAGTGCCTGCAGAGGCAGGTACCACAGCGCCTTTTGCGGCCCGCCCAGCAGCAGGTCGGCCCCGCCCAGCAGATTGATCGTCAATTCGCGGCGAAACTGGTTCAGGGCCGAGGTATCTGCTCCCTGAACAAAGGCCAGAGCCGGCAAGGCCCAGGTCAACACCAGCCCCAGCGCCACGACCGGAACCGGCCAGAAATCGCGCATACGCCCGCGGGGTGGCAACTCCTGCCAGCCCTGCACACGCATCCACATCCATGGCAGCAGCACCAGCGCGGCGATATAGCCCGCGCCCTTGGTCAGCATGCCCAGCCCGATGCCCAGGCCGGCATACACCAGCCAGCGGGGTTGCGGCTCGACCAGCAGGTAGCGCACCAGGCCATACAGACCCAGCGTCACGCAGAAGGCAAACAGCACATCGACCTGGCCCTTGTGGGCCTGCACCGTGAACTGGAAGGAACACAGCAGCACCAGTCCGGCAAGCCGCCCCGCCCGGGGCCCCCAGAGCTTGCGCCCCAGGTCAAAGACCAGCCACAACATGCCCAGCGCCGACAGCAGGCTGGGCAGCAGGAACCCCAGACGCAGGCTCCCGGTCAGTTGCGTGATCAACGCGCCGATCCAGATGTACAGCGGCGGATGATCACTGAATGGCGTCCCGCCAAGATACGGGATCAGCCAGTAGGTCCCCTGCGCAAAATCGCGCATCATCAGCGCCAGTGCCGGCTCGCCCGGCGGCCACGGGTCGCGCAACCCCAGCCCCGACCCCAGCACCAGGAGTGCAAGCAGGAACAACCGCAACGTCTTGCGCCGGTCATCCTTGTCAAACCAGCGCAACATGTCGCCCACCGACATCACGCGCTACGTCCCTGGCAGCTCATCGCTAAGATGGGCAGCGTTTTTTTGCAGGTGCAATTCATGAGCCAAACATTGTTCGAAAAAATTATTGCCGGCGAGATTCCGGGGGATATTGTCTACGAAGACGAGCTCTGCGTTGCGTTTCGTGACATCAACCCGGCGGCGCCGCTGCATGTGCTGCTGGTTCCGCGCAAGCCCATCCCGATGCTCTCCCGCGCTGAAGAGCCGGACAGCGAACTGCTGGGGCACCTGCTCCGCACCGCGCCGAGGATTGCCGCTCAGGAAGGCTATGCCGATGCCTTCCGGCTGGTGATCAACAACGGCGAATCGGTCGGCCAGACCGTTTTCCACCTGCACCTGCACATTCTGGGCGGCCGGGAGATGAGCTGGCCCCCCGGCTGAAAACTCCACTCCTCACAAGGCACTAACAAAAGTTTGACGTTGCAGCACAGACGATGCTCTACTGAGATTATCGTTTTCCGCTACAACTGGGACGAGCACAATGAGGAGACACACAATCGCCGTCGGGGCTCTGGCCTTGGCACTTGGCGCCTGCAGCGTTGACGACACTGGTCGCGTTGACTTTGGACCCAAACCCCTGTTCGATCCCTTCGTGCTGCCCTTCAGCAGTACGGGTTCTGCAATCGTCCCGCTGCCCTTCGACGGGTTGTACGGAACCGATACAGACACCGGTGACGACGCGGCCACACTGGCCGATGCCGACGACAACTTCGACGGCACCCTGAACCTGTTCCCGCTGCTGGGCGATGCCTCGCTGGTCGGTCCCGGCCAGGTCGATGGCTGGTCGACCACCGCCAACCTGTTCTTCGATCTGGTCGGTCCGGTCGGCGTGGATGCCGCCAGCAACGGCATTCGGATATTCGACACGGTCCGCAACCGGGAACTCGAACCCGGTGTCGATTTCCTGGTACAGGAATCTCCGGTCATCATTGGCCGCACTCGCCTGGTGGTGCACTGGCTGAAGCCACTCGGGGAATCCACCCGCTATCTGGTGGGGCTGACAACCAGCCTGGGTTCGCCCACCGGCGCGCCGGCACTGGTCAATGAAGTGTTCGAGCTTCTGCGCAGCGAAACCCCGGTCAGCGAGCAGAGCAACTCCATTCTTGCCGCGCTTGCATCCGCAGGGCAGCAGGAAAAGATTGCGAAGCTCGAGGCGCTGCAACAACAGCTGATCGGCCCGGTCATTGAAGGCATCGTCGGCCTGAGCAACGCGCTGCCCAGCAGCCGCGGGGCCGTCAGCCGGAACGACCTGATACTGGCCTGGTCCTTCACGACCCAGTCCATCACGCCTTCGCTGGAAAACCTCGCCGCAGCAGCCACCGCCCAGCCCATCGGCGTGCAGGACTCCGGCCTGAACATGTCGCAGGTCATTTCACCCGACCCGAGCATGCCGGCTGCCGTTCCGCGTGATGCCGATGTCTATGCGGGCTTCCTGCAACTGCCGTATTACCTTTCGGACAACCCGGCCGAGATCAACCGGACCTTCTGGGTGAACGACGGCACGCTGAACAGTACGGCGACCCACCCCGGACTGGGCGTCCCCTGCGCCGCCCCGGTATTGCAGCGCCCCACGTCGACCACCATCTGTTACCCGAACCCGCAGCAACGCTCCACACAGACGGTACCCGTCCTGCTGACCCGCCCCGCCGGGACCATGCCGGAGGGCGGCTGGCCAGCCGTGATCTTCATCCACGGCATTACCGGTGACCGCAGCAACATGCTGGGCATCGCCCCCGCGCTGACCGCGGCGGGCTTTGTTGTCATCGCCATCGACCAGCCCCTGCACGGGGTCGCAGCGGGCAGTCCGTTGCGGGTACCCGGAACGACCGAGCGTACTTTCGATGCGGACCTGGATCAGGATGGCGTGATCGACCCTTCCGGTTCCTACTTCATCAACCTGGAAAGCCTGGCCAGCTCGCGCGACAACCTGCGGCAGTCAGCCGCTGACCAGATCACCCTGCTGCGCTCACTGGGTGGGTTACGCCTGGGACCGGACGCCGATGAGACCATCAATACCGATGCGGTGCGTCTGGTCGGACACTCGCTCGGCGGGATCGTGGGCACCACGACGCTGGCGCTGACCGACGAGATTGGCGCGGCCACGCTGGCCATGCCCGGCGGAGGTATCGCCAAACTCCTCGATGGCTCGCAAACATTCGGGCCGGTCATAGCCGCCGGCCTTGCAGGCAACGGCGTCAACGAGGGCACCGATACCTATGAAAACTTCCTGCGGATCGCGCAACTGGTCAGCGACCCCGGCGACCCCATCAACTGGGCCGCAGCCGCAGCCAGCAAGCATCCAATACACCTGATCGAAGTCGAGGGCGATGCGGTTGTTCCCAACAGCGTGGTCGGCAACCCGGAAGCCATCCTGGACGGTTTCCTGTCGGGCACGGACCCGCTCTCCGAGGCCCTGGGTCTGACAACCACGACGGTGACTCCTCCGGTGAGCAACCCGCAAGCACTGCTCGGCGTGTCACAACGCGTCCTGTTCACCAGCGGCAATCACTCCAGCATCGTGCGCCCGGATGGCGACCCCACGATGGATGCCGTCTATCTGGAAATGCAGAACCAGACGGCCCAGTTCCTCGCAAGCAATGGTGCATGCCTCCCGGTAGGCACCAACTGCCCGCAACCTTAAAGGGGTGACGCGCATGACTACGACACATTTCCCGCGACGTTTTGCTCTTCTGGCCTGTGCCCTGGCACTGCCCTCGGCGAGCCAGGCCATCGAATTCGACCTGCTGGGCACGACCTTTTACACCGTCAACAACCTGAGTGTCGGTGCCGCCGTGCGGCTCGAGGACCCGGACCCGGAACTGTACGGCCGTGCCAACACCGGCCCGGATGGCAAACCCGGCACCCTGTATTCCACGAACAGCGATGACGGCAACCTGGCTTTTGAAAAGGGCGACCTGATTGGCAGCGCCATCAAGCTGACAACCCGTCTGGAGGGCGACTGGGGCGGCTGGGGCATTTCCGTACGCGGCAGTGGCCTGTATGACCCGACCCTGTACGACAAGGCCTATTTCGACCCCTTCGACTATTCCGGCAATACGCCGCCCGACCCTGCCAACCCGACCAACCCCGAAAACACGCCGCGCATCACCACCCCGGACGACCTGCGCCGCAAACGCGAAGCGGTGCAGTCCCGGGTGGGCCTGGACGCCGACCTGCTCGAAGGCTACATCTACGGCGGCTTTGATATTGGCAACCGCTACCTCGGTTTGCGCGTTGGCCGCCAGGTCGTCAACTGGGGCGAGTCCACCTTTATCCAGCACGGCCTGAACAGCCTGATCAGCGCGGACACCAGCCAGCTGCGTGTTCCCGGCTGGGAACTCGAGGAGGTCTACATCCCGGCCGGCATGGTCATTGGTTCCATCGGCCTGACCGACAACATCTCGCTGGAAGCCTTCTACCAGTTTGAATGGCAGGCCACGCAAATCGACCCGGTGGGCACCTTCTTCAGCACCAACGACTTTGTCGGCCCGGGCGGGGAGCTTGCGGAAATCGGCTTTGGCCGCTGCCCGGAATACTCGCAGCCTGCAACCTGTGCGGCCTCACCGGGGGGTTCCAGCGTCCCCCGCGGGCCGACCCGCGAGGCGTCGGATGATGGCCAGGGCGGCGGCCTGCTGTCCTTCTTCATCGATGCCTTTGGCGGCGTCGACCTCAGCCTGTATGCGGCCAATTACCACAGCCGTCTGCCCCTGATCAGCGGCCGGGCTACGCAGGCCGGGTTCGAGGGGATTCCGTCGACGGCGCAGTACTTCATTGAGTACCCGGAAGACATCAAGCTCTACGGGCTGTCCTTCAACACCCAGCTTCCCTTCGGCGGGATCGCCCTGTCTGCGGAATACAGCCTGAAACAGGATCAACCGCTGCAGATTGATGAAGTGGAAACCCTGGTCGCCGGTTTGCGCACCCCGCTCCCCTCGCAGCTTGGCCCCTTCGGCCCCGGTGAGTACATCCAGGCCTGGCGCCGCCACGACGTCAGCCAGGTGATGATCGCCGGCACCAAGATCATTGGCCCTCTGCCCTGGCTGGGTACGGACCAGATCCTGCTGCTGCTGGAGACCGCTGCGACCCAGGTCCACGATTTCCCCTCACAGGATGAGTTGCGCTACGAAGGGCCGAACACCGTCCAGCCCGGGGACCCCATCGTTGCCGGAGCTGTGGGCGTCCCGGTTCAGCCGGGGGGCTATGCCGAGGACTTCTCCTGGGGCTATCGCGCAGTTGCGCGGTTCACGTACACCAACGTGCTGAATCGCTTCAACCTGGAGCCGACACTGGTCTTCGCCCACGACGTGGAAGGCACCGCGCCTCTGCCGGTATCGAACTTCGTCGAAGACCGCAAGCAGTTCGTTGTGCGTATCGACGCCAACTACCTGAACGCGTGGACGCTGCGTCTGGCCTACTCCAGCTACTTCGATGGGGGCGTCTACAACCAGCTTTCGGATCGCGACAACGTCGCGCTGTCGGCAACCTACAGCTTCTGACCGCTACCTGAACCTGAACGCCCGGTCTGGCTTCACCGCCAGTCCGGGCGTTTTTTTGTCGGTCGGTCGGGCTAGCCGGGTGGCTGATCGCCAACCAGCGGCTGGGGATCGACCCGGACCTTGAACCAGTTCATGCGCCAGTCCAGGTGCGGACCGGTCACCCGACCGGTTGCGCCGATCTCGGCGATCTTCTGGCCCTGCTCAACCCGCTCCCCTTCCTTGACCACAATTTTTGACAGGTGCAGGAAAGAGCTGGTCACGCCAAAGCCGTGATCAACGATCAGCGTACCGCCCGAAAAATACATATCCGGGTGCGCCATGCGCACAACACCGGCAGCCGGGGCAACCACCGGCGTGCCGGTCGGCGCGGCGACATCCACACCGAAATGCGGTCGTCGCGGCTGACCATTCAGGATGCGCTGCGAGCCATACACGCCCGAAATCGGCCCTTTCGCCGGCCAGATGAATTCCGCGAACACGGATTCGTCGTCCGCATCCTGCTTGCGCGCAGCGGCGGCCAGCGCCCCTTCCTCGCGGATTCGCTTCAGCGACTTCTCATCCGGCGTTACCTGTTTCGACGGCAGGCCATCAATGCGCTGAATCTTGTATTCACGGGTACAGGGGATCTCGCTGTATTGCCACAGGCTGCCATCCGCCCGTCTGACCTTCAGCGTCTGCTTCCCGGCTTCATCCCGCGAGAAGCCGAACACGAAGGCCCCGCTCTCGCTGACCCTCAGCGGGTCGCCATTCAACCAGGCTTGGGCACCGGCATCCGTCTGCCCCCGGATCAGGTGACCCTGACACCAGTCACCCCGCAGCGTCACCGGTGATGCCTCTTCTGCTGCATGCACCGGGCCGGTAGCAGCACACAGAACTGCAGCGACGCCCAGTACGCGCGCAACAAGCGAAACCTGCAGGCTATTGCCGGCTCTGCCACCGCCTGCTGCCGGACGCCAGCGCGAAGCCAACTGATCGAAAAGTCGGGGGTAGTTCAAAACCCGCTCCTGTGCACACTCGAAACCGCCCCGGATACTGACATGCTGGCGCCACTTTGGCAGCAAGGTCTGGTTGGGGCTGGCGGGGTCGACCGCAGCCATAGGAGCACGCAGCCTGTTTGCGGTGAGGCCCGCAGGGTGGCCGACAGGACGTCGGCCATTTTTCGATTGGGCAGGACGCCCAATTGAAAAACCCCGCATACAGGCTGGAACAGCGCGACGTGCTGCGGGCGACCCCGCCAGCCCCCGTCACCGACGTTCGGCTGCTAAGACCTTTTGCTAGAGCGGAGCCGGCAGCGCCCGCAAACGCCGGCAGGACTCTGCACAGCCCAGCGCCAGCAAAATGCCGTCCAGGGCCGGTGCCTGTGCCTGACCAGCCAGGGCCAGACGCGCCGGCATACCCAGCTTGCCGAAGCCGATTTCGCAGGCTTCCACGGTTTCCTTGGCAGCCTGCTGCAAGGCTTCCGTATTCCACTGCGACAGTGCTTCCAGACGCTGGCAGAAGGCTTCCATGATCTCGCCGGTCTGTTCCTTGACGTGTTTTGCCACATCCTTGGCGTTGTATTCCTGCGGAGCGGCAAACAGGAACTGGGCCTGTTCCGCCAGCTCCTTCAGGGTCTTGCAACGCGGGGCCAGCAATTCCACCGCCGCCGCTGCCAGCGGCCCGGGAACCCAGGCGTAGCCGGCCGCCTGCGCCTGCTCGGCCAGCGCATCATCGAGTTCCGCAACCGGGGTGTGCTGCATCCAGTGCTGGTTGACCCAGGCCAGCTTGTCCATGTCGAATCGGGCGGGCGAACGCTGGATGTTGCCCAGGCTGAAATGCTCGATCAGTTCGTCATCCGAAAAGATTTCCTGATCGCCGTGCGACCAGCCCAGACGGGCCAGGTAGTTGCGCATGGCCTGCGGCGTGTAACCCATCTCCTTGTAGACCATCACCGACACGGCTCCGTGACGCTTGGACAGGCGCTTGCCATCCGCACCCAGAATCATCGGAATGTGGCCGTAGCGCGGCTCGTTCCCACCGAGGGCCTGCAGAATGTGCAACTGCCGCGGCGTGTTGTTGACGTGGTCATCGCCGCGCAGGATGTGGGTCATCCCCATGTCAAGGTCATCAACCACCACGCAGAGGTTGTAGGTGGGCGTGCCATCACTGCGCGCAATGATCAGGTCATCCAGCTCGTCATTGGCCACCGTGATCGGCCCCTTCACCAGGTCATCCCAGTGAATGCCGCCGCCCTGAGGGGTGCGAAAACGCACGACCCGTCCCGGGCCGGGCTCCAGCCCGCGATCACGGCAGTGGCCGTCGTAGCGCGGCTTCAACCCGGCGGCGCGCTGTGCCTCGCGCAGTTCGGTCAGGCGTTCCTGCGTGCACTCGCAGGCATAGGCCTTGCCGTCTGCAAGCAACTGCTCGACGACCTCACCGTAGCGATCGAAACGCTCGGTCTGGTAGTACGGGCCTTCGTCATATTCCAGACCCAGCCAGCTCATGCCATCCAGAATGGCCTGCACCGCTTCGGGGGTGCTGCGTTCACGGTCGGTATCTTCCACCCGCAGGATGAACTTGCCCCCGGTCTGCCGGGCATACAGCCAGTTGTA
>JBFHON010000056.1:0-12249 GCA_041593295.1 Oceanococcaceae bacterium
GAACTCAAGGCCAACCAGTCCTTTCAGCAGTTGCAGGCACGCATCTCCGGGCTGGAAAACGCGATTGCCGACCGCCGCGAGTTCTACAACGAAAGCGTCAACATCAACAACGTCCGGATCGAGCAGTTTCCCGATGTGGTCGTCGCCCGCATGTTCAACTTCAAGCCGGCAGACCTGATGGAGTTTGCTGACAGCGAACTCAAGGATATCAACATCAAGCAGCTGTTTTCCTGAGCCCTGACCGCTTGAGCGGCACGCTGACGCGCGGCCCTCGTGTCCGGCCGCGTGTCGAGTCCTTCCTGAAACCGTGCTGACAGATATCGCGCGTTCCGTCGCGCAGATGCCCGCAAACGAAGCCACCTGGGTCGCTGCCATCCTGGCCGCGCTCGGCCTGGCCGGCTTGCTGTGGTGGTGGGTCACCCTGCAGCGCGGGCAACTGATGGCGAACACGCCGACCTCGCGCATCCGCTCGGCGGCGCAGGGCTTTGTCGAACTTGATGGCACCGGCCACTGGCTCCCGGATGACCGGATTCACGCCCCGCTGACCGGCCGCAGCTGTGTCTGGTGGGAATACGCCATCCATGAGCGCCGCACCACCACCAGCAGCAAGGGCCGCCGCACCTACTGGGCACAGATCGCCAGCGGCCGTAGCGAGGAAATCTTTCTGCTCCAGGATGGCACCGGGGATGTGGTGGTCGACCCGCATGGCGCCGTGATATTCGGCTACGCCAGCAGTACCTGGAAAGGCCACTCTCCCCGTCCGAGCGCCCCGCCCGCCTCCGGCTTTTCCCTGCAGTTCGGGCGCTATCGCTACCGCGAGAGGCGGCTGGAGCTCGGCGCCGACCTGTACGCGCTAGGCTGGCTGCAGACCGAAACCGCTGAAGCGGACACTCAGGACCATCGCGCCGAGGTCGCCGAGTGGCTGCGCGAACTCAAGGCCGACCAGCGCCGCCTGCTCAGGGAATTCGACGCCAACCGGGATGGAGAAGTCGATGCCATCGAATGGGAGGCCGCACGCCAGAAGGCCATCGCCGAAATCGATGCCCGCCTGCTCGAGCGCAGCCTGGCCCCGGGCGTCAGCGTGCTCAAGAAACCCCCGGATGGCCGGATCTTCATCCTGTCGGGCCACGACGAACAGACGCTGCGCCGCAAGCTCCTGATTCGCGCCTGCACCGCCTTCAGCCTCTTCGCTCTCGGCAGCACCGGGGCGCTGTTCATTGCGCTGGTCCGGGGCTGGATTGGCGCCTGAATGCGAGACTGATCGCCACCGCCTGAAGTAACATGCGCGTTACGCATTGATTGAGGGACACCCACGCCATGAAAAACCTGCTGACCCCGACCGCATCGGCCCGCGTCGTATTCGGCCTGATGGCACTGGCTGTCCTGTCCCGCTGGATTCCGCACCCGCCGAATTTCACGCCGGTGATTGCGCTGGCCCTGTTCGGCGGAGCCGCATTCG
This sequence comes from Oceanococcaceae bacterium, assembly GCA_041593295.1. GTDB lineage: Bacteria > Pseudomonadota > Gammaproteobacteria > Nevskiales > Oceanococcaceae > MS8. The sequence continues at coordinate 1,460 of JBFHON010000056.1, forward strand.
CCAACCGCGCAGCAGCCGTGATTGCTGTACTGGGCGCGATGCTGATTTCCGACCTGCTGCTGGGCTGGCACAACAGCCTGCTGGCGGTCTATGGCGCCCTGGCCATTGTGGTCCTGATTGGCCACCGCGTTACTGTCAGCGCGCCGTGGGCACGCATCGCCGGCCATGGCTTCGCTGGTGCGCTGGTCTTTTTCCTGCTGAGCAACCTTGCGGTCTGGCTGGGCAGCGGGCTGTACGCGCCCACACTCGAAGGGCTGGTCACCTGCTACACGATGGCGCTGCCCTTCTTCGGCAACACCCTGGCGGCTACCGCCCTGTTTGGCGCCGCCCTGTTTGGTCTGGCCCGTCGCGTCGAAGGTCCCGAGCCCTCAACACAGGCCACAGCAGCGTAAACTTCGCATTCGTCAAAGCGGGTGTAGCTCAATGGTAGAGCTCCAGGTTCCCATCCTGGTGACGTGGGTTCGATTCCCATCACCCGCTCCACACTTCCTCCTTCCCGCAATGCCAGCCTGACCTTGAACATCGTTCTCAATGGTGAACAACGCGAGATTCCGGCGGGCATGCCGCTCTCCGAGCTGCTACGCGAACTGGAGCTGACCGGCCGCCGACTGGCCGTCGAACTGAACAGCAGCATCGTTCCACGCGGGGACTTTGATACCACGACACTGAAGCACGGCGACCGCGTGGAGATCGTGCATGCCATTGGCGGAGGATGACTGTTGCGTGACCCCCTGAAGATCGCTGGAAAGACCTATGAATCCCGGCTGCTCGTCGGCACGGGAAAGTACAAGGACCTGGCGGAAACAGCGGAAGCCATCAATGCCAGCGATGCGGAGATCGTGACGGTCGCCATACGCCGCACCAATATCGGCCAGAAACCGGACGAACCCAACCTCCTGGATGTATTGCCACCGACGCGCTATACCATCCTGCCCAACACGGCCGGTTGTTATACCGCCGATGATGCCGTGCGCACCTGCCGCCTGGCACGGGAGCTGCTGGATGGCCACGCCCTGGTCAAGCTGGAAGTGCTCGGTGACCAGAAGACCTTGTATCCCGACATACCCGCAACTCTTCAGGCAGCTGAGTTGCTGGTCAAGGACGGTTTCGAGGTCATGGTGTACACCAGCGACGACCCGATCATCGCCAAGCGCCTGGAAGAGATCGGCTGCGTGGCCGTCATGCCGCTGGCCGCACCGATCGGCTCCGGTCTGGGTATCCAGAACCGCTACAACATCCTCACCATCGTGGAAAACGCCAAGGTTCCGATTCTGGTCGATGCCGGAGTCGGCACCGCTTCGGATGCAGCCGTGGCGATGGAGCTGGGCTGCGATGGCGTGCTGATGAACACCGCAATTGCCGCCGCCCAGAAGCCCGTGCTGATGGCCCAGGCCATGCGCGACGGCATTCGCGCTGGCCGCCTGGCCTACCTGGCTGGCCGCATGCCACGCCGTCGCTACGCCAGCGCCTCCTCCCCCCTGGATGGCCTGAGCACCTCCTGAGCGCCCATTACCCGTGACCCCTGACCACCCGGAAAAACCCGGCGTATTCATGCGCCGCATTCAGACCTTCGTCCGGCGCGAAGGCCGCTGCACCGAGGCCCAGACCAAGGCGCTGGAAGAACTGCTGCCCAGCTGGCGCTGGCCCGACACCTGCGCCGACCCGGCCACCGTCTTCGGCAATACCGCTCCGGTTACGCTGGAGATCGGCTTTGGTGCCGGCGAGAACCTGCTCGCGCAGTGCCAGGCCGAGCCCGAGCACAATTTTCTGGGTCTGGAAGTCCACCGCCCTGGGGTGGGACAACTGCTGCACAAGGCCCATGCCGCCGGCGTGACCAACCTGCGCGTATCCCCGGACGACGCCCTGGAACTGCTACGCGAGCGGCTGCCCGAAGCAAGCATTGACCGCATCCAGGTGTGGTTCCCGGACCCCTGGCACAAGAAACGCCACAACAAGCGCCGCATCATCCAGGGCCACCATCTGGACCTGATGGCGCGCGTGCTCAAGCCGGGCGGGGCCTTGCTGATGGCCACCGACTGGGAAGATTACGCCGACTGGATGCGCGAACACACCGAAGCGCACCCGGCCTTTCGCAACAGCATTGGCCCGGGGGCCTACGCCCCACGCTGCGAGCACCGCATCCTCACGCGTTTCGAGGCACGCGGCCTGCGACTGGGCCATATCGTCCGCGACCTGGCCTACACCCGCATCGCCTGACCGCTCCGACCGGAGATACCCGTGGAATACCGTCAACTCGGGCCTCAGGGCCCCCACGTCAGCCTGATCGGGCTCGGCACCATGACCTGGGGCGAGCAGAACACGCTGGCCGACGCCTGCGCCCAGCTCGACATGGCCACCGCATATGGCGTCACGCTGATCGATGCCGCCGAGATGTACCCCGTGCCGCCGCAGGCCGCGACCCAGGGCCGCACCGAGGAATACCTTGGTCAGTGGCTGAAGCAACGTGGTCGCCACGATGACCTGGTCATTGCCACCAAGGTGACCGGCCGCTCGGATGCCTTCCCCTGGATCCGCCAGGGCCCGCGGCTGGATGCGCAAAGCATTGTCAGCGCCTGCGAGGACAGCCTGCGCCGGCTGGGCATCGATTGCATCGACCTGTATCAGGTGCACTGGCCCGAACGGCAAACCAACTTTTTCGGCCAGCTCGGGTATACCGCGGCCGACGATGCCGACGCGATTCCCATCGAGACCACCCTGCGCGCACTCGGCAACCTGGTCCGGGACGGCAAGGTTCGGCACATCGGCATCTCCAATGAAACCCCCTGGGGGCTGGCCGAATACCTGCGACTGGCAGCCAGTGAAGGCCTGCCCTCCGTGGTCAGCGTGCAGAACCCCTACAACCTGCTGAACCGCAGCTACGAGATCGGGCTGGCCGAGTTTGCCGCACGCACCGGTGTCGGACTGCTGGCCTATTCGCCAATGGCCTTCGGGGCACTCAGTGGAAAGTACCTCAACGGCGCCCAGCCGGCCGCTGGTCGGCTGACGCTGTACAAGCGCTTCAGCCGCTACAGCAACCCGCAGGCGCAGGCGGCCACGGCCCGCTACGCCGAACTGGCCCGGGACCATGGCATCAGCCCCGCCCAGCTGGCGCTGGCCTTCGTGAACATGCAGCCATTTGTGCGCAGCAATCTGGTGGGCGCTACAAGCCTGGAACAACTGCGCGAAAATCTGGAAAGTGTAGAAATCACGCTGTCCCCGGAGATTCTCGAAGGCATTTCCGGCATTCATCGCGAGTTTTCCAACCCGGCCCCGTAGCGGGAATTTCTTCTTTCATTTCAGAAAGTTGAAACCCGAAACCTCAGGGGAAAACTCACCTTCTCCGTAAATCCCCCCGGTTTTCAATGGCCTGGGAACAGGACTTGCATGGCCTCTCGTGCTCGGCGTATACAAAGGCACAGCACATCCAGCCAACGATGGTCCGGCACGCGGAAGGATTCCCGAAATGCCCGGCCGTCGCGAATAGAGGACATGCAGATGATCGGCGTTTTTGAGGGCATTGAGGTAGGTGCCTGGTACCGAACCGCGGGGACGGAGCCCTTCGAGGTTGTCGCTCTCGACTTTGACAGCGAAACCGTGGAAATCCAGTACTACGACGGCAGCGTCGCCGAACTGGACTACGACAGCTGGCTCGATCTGGGCGCCACGCCCACCACCGGCCCGGACAGCTTCGACGGCGCCCTGGACCTGTCGCAGGAAGACATGCTGGCCATCGAGTCCATCGCCCGCCCCGACGCCTGGAGCGAAGCCCGTCAACTATTGGGACAGTGACCCCAAGCTCTGCTATCGTTTCTCCATCGTCGCGGCGGATAAGCATCTGGCCGTGCGTCTAAAAATGCCGAATCGAGAGACGGCAAACTGGATGGAGACACCAAAACATGCTGAGCCCCACACTGCGCGTAGCCGTTACTGCGCTGACCTTGTGCGCCTTTCATGCGCACGCCGCCGTCAGCGAGGAACAGGCCGCAAGACTCGGAGCTGACCTGACGCCGACGGGTGCCGAAAATGCCGGCAACGGCAAGACCGACCCCAGCGTTGCCATTCCCGCCTGGGACGGTGGCTACAAGTGGCCCGGCGCGCCCGAAGAAAAGCGCCGCTGGCCGGAAAGCTACCCGGGAATCGGCGACCAGACCCCACTGTTCGTCATTGATCGCAACAACTACGAGCAGTATCGCGAGCACCTCAGTGTCGGCCAGATCGCAATGCTGGAAACCTACGACACGTTCAAGCTGCCGGTTTACGCCAGCAAGCGCAGCTTCGTGGCCCCGGAGTTCTACTACGAGGCCACCCGCAAGAATGCCACCAACGCCCGCCTGGAGAACTTCGGCGAGTCGCTGCTGGGCGCCATTACCGGCGTGCCGTTCCCGATCCCCGGCAGCGGCCAGGAAGTGATCTGGAATCACAAGACCCGCTATCGGGGCCAGGGCGTCACCCGATACAACACACAGCTGGCCGTGCAGACCAACGGCAGCTATACCGAGCTGCACCTGCAGGAAGATGTCCTGTTCACGTACAACCTGCCCAATGCGCGGCCGGAAGACCTGGACAACGTCATGACCTACTTCCTGCAGCTGACGACGGCGCCCCCACGCATCGCGGGGCAGATCCTGCTGGTCCATGAAACCATGGACCAGTTGCTGGATACCCGGCGCGCCTGGCTGTACAACCCCGGTCAACGCCGGGTTCGCCGCGCGCCCAACGTCGCCTACGACAACCCGGGCACCGGGTCGGACGGCCTGCGCACCAACGACCAGCTGGATGTCTTCAACGGCGCCACCGACCGCTACGACTGGAAGCTGATCGGCAAGAAGGAAGTCTACATTCCGTATAACGCCTACAAGCTGGTCGATGACCGCCTGAGCTATGACGACATCACGATGGCCCGGCACATGAATCCGGAGCACCTGCGTTACGAGCTGCACCGGGTCTGGGTGGTCGATTCCTTCCTGCGTGAAGGCACCAGCCACATCTACAAGCGCCGCACCTTCTACGTCGACGAAGATTCGTGGACGATTGCGCTGGTGGACATCTATGACGCGCGTGACCAGCTCTGGCGCGTGCAGGAATACCATTCGGTGATGCTGCCCTGGCTGGAGAGCGTCGGGCCCGCTGGCGGCTCGGTCTACGACCTTCAGTCCGGTCGCTATCTGGTCATGGAGCTGTCCAACGAGCAACCGCTGTTCGATACCAACGACTTCGACACCACCCACTTCCGTACGCAGAACATGGTGAAGATTGCCCGCCAGGGCAAACGCAAGCGCTAACCCACCGCTCGCACTCACCACTGCACCAGGCCGCCCCGCACATGCCGGGCGGCTTTTTCATGCCTGCAGGGATGCGGCCCTAGGCCTTGCCCGCCCGAAAGCGGTCCGTCGCCTCGACCAGCGCCTTGGCGATCCCGGCCTCGCGCGAGTTGTGGCCCGCGTCTTCCACCATCACGAAACGCGCCTTGGGCCAGGCCTTGTGCAGCGCCCAGGCCGTTTCTGGCGGGCAGACCACGTCATAGCGACCCTGCACGATGACACCGGGCACCTGCTTGAGCAGCCGGGCATCCTTGATCAACTGATCATCGGCCTCCAGCCAGCCCCCGTGCACAAAGTAGTGGCATTCGATACGGGAGAACGCGAGCGAAAACATGTCGCCGCCGTACTTGCCCACCAGGCCGGGGTCACGCTGCAGCTTGCTCAGGCTGCCCTCCCACACCGCCCAGGCGCGGGCAGCGGGAATCTGCTGCTCGGCATCATTGCTGGTCAGCCGGCGGTAGTACGCGCTGATCAGGTCATGCCGCTCATTGACCGGAATCGGGGCCAGGTACTTCTCCCACAGGTCCGGGAACAGGCGCGATGCCCCCTCCTGATAGAACCATTCGAGTTCACGTCGGCGCAGGGTGAAGATCCCCCGCAGAATCAGCCCGCTGACCCGCTCGGTATGCTTTTGCGCATAGGCCAGCGCGAGGGTGGAACCCCACGACCCGCCGAAAACCAGCCAGCTTTCGACACCCACGGCCTTGCGAATGGTCTCGATGTCCTCGACCAGATACCAGGTGGTGTTGTCGACCAGACTGGCATGTGGCGTGGAACGGCCGGCACCGCGCTGATCAAACAGGATGATCCGGTAGTGCGCCGGGTCGAAAAACTGACGATCCTCCGGGGAACAGCCGCCTCCCGGGCCGCCATGCAGAAACACCACCGGCTGCCCATCCGGATTGCCGCACTCTTCCACGTACAGGGTGTGCCCGGAACCCACCGGCAGCATCTGCGTGGCATAGGGTTCGATCGGGGGGTACAGCGCGCTCATTCTTCAATCCAGGGTGAGATGACCGTGAATAATGACCTACGCGCACCTGACATGCACAGGCCCGGTGCCTGGGGCCAGCCCCGTAACACCACAGCGACAGCGCCGCCGGACGCCCGCCTGGAAGCGCCCCTAGCCCTGCAGTTCGGCCACCATGTCCTCGCCGGTGATCTGGGTGGCATTGCGCCCACCGGCGAACTCCATCAGCCCCGCCTCGGCATAGTGATGGCGCATGCGCTCGGACAGCAGCCCGATGTATTCCAGGTTGGGCACCAGCCGCTTGAACATGGTGTGCCGGAAATAGTGCATGGACGGCACATTCAGCATGAAATCATTCCATTGCCGGCGCGACATCGTGCCCTCGAACCACTCCTCGTACACCTCATGGGCCAGAAAGCGGTTACGCATCAGGATCGCGACCTCGAAGGCCCAGTCCTCACGTTCGCGCAACTCCTGTGGCGTGAGCTCGTTGCGGAAGTGCTCCCGCAATGCGAGTACCCCGTAATGCACATGCCGCGCCTCGTCCTGGATCACGTACTTGAGCAGCTGCCGTAGCAGGGGCTCACGGGTCCAGTTGTGCAGCGTGGCAAAGGCCCCCAGAGCCAGCCCCTCGACCATGATCTGCATGCCGAGGAACTTGATATCCCAGCGCGAATCCGTGAGCAGGTCATCGATGATCACGAACAGGTTGTCGTTGACCTGATAAACCTTGTTCATCTTGGTGTCGAGGTAGCGGAAGAACACCTCCAGATGCCGCGCTTCATCCATGACCTGCGTCGCACCATAGAGCTTCCCGTCCAGCCATTTCACGCATTCGGTCACCTGCGCCGAGGCGTACAGCGCGCCCTGCTCGCCGTGCATGAAATTGCTCAGCATCCAGGTGGCCTGGCTGTAGGCCAGTTCGGCGCGCTCGCGCGGTTTGAGCTTGATGCCGAACGGCTCCAGTTGCTCGTACAGCTGCCACTCCGGCGCAATCATCGGCGTTTCCGGGTTCAGGGGGTCCACATCCAGCCCCCAGTTCAGGTCCCGGTCACCGTCCCACTGGTTTTCCACCGCGCGCCGGTACAGCTCCAGCATCTCGGGGAATTCCAGCTTGTAGCCCAGATCGAAATGCAGCGCGTGGCGGGCCGGCATCTTCGCGGATTCCCGGTTCTTGCCCTCTTTCCTGACCAGCCCGCGCCAGGCCGACGGCGTCATGCTCATCGCCACCCGGGGGTTGTGCACCGAGCCCATCATCGAGATGGTTTCCATCACCTCGGTGACCTTGTTGCGTGCCGTCATCGGCATGCCATCGAGAATTTTTGCCATTGTTGGTCCTTGCCGCTCAGGCGTCGATCACGAGGGGAGACAACGCGCGGCCCACGCACATCAGGCGCCAGCCCGCGGCCTTCTCCTCCGCAGACAGGCAGTTCGGCTCCTCCAGCAGGATCTCTCCGGACACCAGTTTCTGCTTGCATTCGCCACAGCCGCCCACGGTGCAGGAAAACGGCATGTCCAGCCCGGCCCGTTCGGCAGCATCCAGCAACAGCTCTCCGGTGCCCGTGTGGAAGTCCACCCCGCTACGGGCAAATGTGACCGGTTGTGGCGGCAGCTCCTCGGGACGCAGGTCCGGAGGGGCTTGAACAAGGTCCGTCGCCGCACAGGACGGGTCGCGGCCATGGACCGAAACGGCATCCCAGGCCGCTGCGCTACCGGCGGGCAGGGACGACGCCAGCCCTTGCCGGTGCACCGTCCGAAAACGCGAATCCGCCAGGCGGCCACGAATCAGCACGGTCCAGCCATCCCGGGCGTTCCCGTCCACAGCCTTGCTCATGTCTCACTCCAGAAAGCCATAGCGCACTCTTGCGAGAAACCCGACATGTGTCAACAAGAATGCGTCCGGCAAACTTGAGTGCAAGACCACCCGCAAGGATGCTGGGCCGCACCGTAAGTTCCCGTGGTCTCGCGATGACAGGCTCAGGGTTTCACGATGGGACACACTGGCGACTGGCGCCCCGCGCACGCAAGCCGATGGATCAGTTTCCGGCCGACTGGTCGCTGACCAGCGTGCGGATACGCCGCGCAAGCTCTGCGGTGTTTTCCATGGGCAGAAAGTGGGTCGCATCCGGCCACTCTTCGGTGTGCGCCTGCGGGCACAAGGCCTGCAGGGCACGTCGCGCGTCCGCGTTGGTCGTGCTGTGCTCGGTTGCACCCAGCAACACGTGCGTCGGCACGGCCAGCTTGCGCACCACATCCCAGGGGTTGGCCAGCGTCAGTTCGAAGCTGCGGGATTCCCAGCGCGGGTCACAGCGCAGCACCAATGCCTCGTCTTCGCTGCGGAAGGCATGCTCCACATACGCAGCGAGCCATTCCTCCGGCCAGGTCTTGAATGCGCCGCGCCCCCGGTAGGCCCGGTAGACCTTGTCCAGGCTCTCAAAACGATTGCGACGGCGCAGAGCACCGACCGCGAGCGGGTTGTGCGAACGGCGCCGGGTCAGCCGTCCGGCCCGCAGCATCCAGCCCAGCTTGCGCGACATGAATACCGGTTCGATCAGGATCAGCCCGCGAACCTTTTCCGGGTTCTGTGCGGCAACCATGGCACTCACGGTGGCCCCGACCGAGTGTCCCGCCAGCCAGACCGGAGCGTCCTGTTGCTCCAGCCAGGCATTCAGGTCCCGCGCATACAGGCGCCAGCTCTTGAACCGCCGCAGGTCACCGGCCTCTGCCGAGGCCCCATGACCGCGCATGTCCCAGGCCGCAATCGGGATGTCGGCCAGCAGCGAAAACAGCGGTGCGTAGGTATGCGCGTGAAACCCCGTGGCGTGCGCAAAGTGCAACTGCGCCGGTTGCGTGGCAGCGGTTGGTCGCCACATGCACAACTGATCGCCGCCCCCGGTTTCGACCACATCCCGCGGCCAATCTGTACTTGTCATTGCGCAATTTTGACATGCCGCCGCCGGTTGCTGGTGTTGACAGATTGTGAACAGTTGTATACTTTCTGAAAAAGTGCCGCAGCACAGGGCACACAGGGCCGTTTGCAATCAGGCTCTGGCCAATGTTCACACCACCTGAAGCGAGAGTGAATGATGCAGCCCCCCGCCAATGCGCTCCCCCCACCGAACCGTCACGCCACCGATGACCTGCTGGCGCAGACCGCGCGCCTGCAGCGCGGCCTGGGCCGCGCCCTGACCTGGGCAGGACCCGGCGCTGCGGTCACCCAGGCAGCAGCGCACCTTGCCGGCGAAGTTCTCGGCGTTGTTCGTGGCATGCACGGGACCATCAGTGCTGCCCCGCTCCCGCTTGCCCGTACACCCGAAGGCGAGTTGCGTGGCATCACCCGGCTGGTCTACGACTGCATTGAAACCGGCTTCAGCGGCACCGAGAACGCCCTGGCAACACTGGCCAATGCACTGCCCGCTGACGAACCGGACCACCCCGGCTGGGTGCAGACCCAGGCCGCCATCAATGGCGTGCTGGGTGACCGGCTGGAAGCCAGCGGCAACCGTCTGGCGATACGCATGCAGCGCACCCGCGGGCAGGGTGGTGGCCGCCACCTCGTGCTGTTCATCCACGGGCTGTGCATGAGTGAACACGGCTGGGCGGGCACGGCGCACCAGACGCTGGTCGACGATCTGCTAAGCCGGGGGCACCGGGTCGAGTACCTGCGCTACAACACCGGCCGCCACATCTCCGCGAACGGGGCCGATCTGGCCCGGCTGCTGGCTGCCGCCACGGCGGAGGCCGAGTTTGACCGCGTGTCACTGGTCGGCCATTCCATGGGCGGGCTGGTGATCCGCAGCGCCCTCGCACAGGCGGCGCCGACGGCGGACTGGGTGCAGACCGTGCAGCACTGCATCTATCTCGGCACCCCGCATCACGGCGCCCCGCTGGAACGGCTCGGCAACCATGCCAATCGCCTGCTGCGCGTGTCCCCGTATACCGCCCCCTTCATGCGGCTGGGCAATATTCGCTCGATGGGCATTCAGGACCTGCGCCATGGCTGCATCGTGGAAGCCGACTGGGCCGCACGCGAAAGCACCGACGACACCGCGGACTACCGCCAGCTAACGCCGTTGCACGCCCACATTGCGCACACGCTGGTAGCCGCCACCCGCTCTCCGCTAGCACCCGCGGACCACCGTGACGCGCTGGACGATTACCTCGTGCCGGTAGTCAGTGCCCTGGGCATCGGCAGCGACAGCGGTTCCACGCTGCACGCACCGCGCCTGCAGCGACACACGCTGAGCGACTCCCACCATCTGCACATGCTCAGTGGCAAGGACTATCAGCACATCATTCACGGCGCCCTGCGCGCACCCCACTAGCGCACCAGCCCACCGTCAGGGGAACGCGCAGCGGTCGTCGTGGTCAACTGACATCCCGACACACCGCGAAGGATCTTCCGATGACCCGACGGCATGTACTCGGCGGCATCGCCGCCGCCATCGGCCTGGGCCGCTCGCCACTGGCCACCGCCGCAACACAGGGCGGCGATACCC
>JBFHON010000057.1:0-11765 GCA_041593295.1 Oceanococcaceae bacterium
CCGGGTCCCAGTAAGGCGCGCCCAGACCGGTAAAGGCCGGGACCAGATACACCCCGTCGGTCGACTCCACACTCTTGGCCAGTGCCTCGGTATCTGCGGCATGTCCGATCAGCTTGAGACTGTCTCGCAGCCACTGCACGGCGGCGCCGGCAATGAAAATACTGCCTTCCAGGGCATAGGTGGTTTCCCCGTTCAGTCGGTAGGCCACCGTAGTCAGCAATTGATTCTGCGAACGGACAAACTCGGTGCCGGTATTCAGCACCACGAAGCACCCGGTGCCATAGGTGCTCTTGATCATGCCCGGCTCGAAACAGGCCTGTCCCACCGTCGCGGCCTGCTGGTCGCCGAGCACGGCACCGATGGGAATGCCAGCGCCGAGGTGCCGTGCGTCGATCTCGCCATAGTCCGCCGCCGAGTCCCGCACCTCCGGGAGCAGGCTGGCCGGCACTTTGAACAGCTCCAGCAGCTGTGGGTCCCATTCCTGGGTCCGGATGTTGAACAGCAACGTCCGCGAGGCATTGGTCGCGTCGGTGGCATGCACCCGTCCGTCGGTCAGCTTGTAGATCAGCCAGCTGTCGACCGTGCCGAAGGCCAGCTCACCGGCCTCCGCGCGATCACGCACACCCGGCACGTTGTCCAGGATCCACGCCACCTTGGTGGCCGAGAAGTAAGGATCGAGCAGCAGCCCGGTCCGGTCGGCCAGCCATTCCACCTCCACCCGCTGCTGCAATTCCTGGCAGATGCTGGCCGTACGCCGGTCCTGCCAGACAATGGCATTGGATACCGGCTCGCCGGTCTGGCGATCCCAGATCACCACGGTTTCCCGCTGGTTGGTGATGCCACAGCTGAGCATATCGGCTGCCGTCAGGCCTGCGTCGGCGATGGCCTCGCGGCAGACTTCCAGCGTGTCCTCCCAGATCCCGCTGGCATCATGCTCGACCCAGCCGGGTTGCGGGTAGATTTGCGGGAACTCCTTTTGCCCCACACCGACGCGGCGCCCGTTCTGGTCAAAGACGATTGCTCGTGAACTGGTCGTGCCCTGATCGATGGCCAAGATGTACGACGCCATGGTGCTGTCTCCCGTGTACGCGGTGGGTGTGTGGTCACTGAAGTCGCATCATGCCAAAGCCGCCCCGTTGCCGCCGATCCGACGGCCCGGGCACCCGCCGCAGCGGGCGGCCCGCCGACGCGCTTTTCCCGGGCTGCCGTTCTGGCCGATAATGAAAGGATGACGCGTCGTTCCCTGTTCCCTGTATGGCTGCTCGCGCTGGCAATCGTTGCCCGCGGACTGGTGCCGTGGGTGCACGGAACGACAAGCACCGTCACCCCTGGCGGTGACCTGCTCCTCGCATTCTGTGGCACCGCGTCACCGGCCGTACTGGCCAAGGCCGCAGCGATCTCCCCCTGGAAGCAGGGACAGTCCAACCCCGACGGTCTGCCCTCCGGGAACGCCAGCAAGATCTGCCCGGTCTGCGTGGTGGCCTCCGCCGCCGCCCTGGCCTCCGCCCCTCAAACCCCGCTGCATGACGCCGGCACCGCAACTCCGCGTGCGTGGCCCGCTACCGCAGCAGCCCCGGCATCGTCGCTGCGTCGCTACGACGCCCGCGGCCCACCCGCACCGGCCATCTTGTCGATCTGAACTGCCTCCCTCTGAGGCTGCTGGCGCTGCTTGCGTCGACTACTCGATACCTGTGCGATGTCTTCCAAATCTGCTGCTGCGGCGCTGCTGTGCGCTGCGACCGTGCTTGCCATTCCGGCGGCGCATGCCTGCTCAACCTGCAAATGCGCTGACCCCACCATCACCCTGATGGGCAGCGAAAAAGCCTTTTCGGGACGGACCCGGCTCGGCTTCGACCTGCTCTGGCGTGGGGACGAACTGGGCACAGCCGACACCCGGCAGGAAACCCGGGAAACCCGGAGTACGCTGGGACTGGCCTTCAGCCCGTCCGAGCGACTGACGCTGGCCCTGCAACTGCCCTATGTGGACAAGACGCTCACCCTGCCCTCACTGGAGCAGCAGAGTGCGCGGGGCTGGGGCGATGCGGACATCTCGCTGCGTTACCGCCTGTGGCGTTCCGGCCCCCTGAGCGGGCGGCACCTGCTGGGGTTGCGTGGCGGCGTGCGCCTGCCGACCTCCGAATCGATCCGGGACGGGCAGGGTCGGAAACTGAGTATCGATGTACAGCCCGATGCCGGGGCCTACGCCACCCAGGCCGGGCTCTGGTACGCCTACCACCGGCATCCGTGGTTTCTGGGGCTGACATCGGTCTACTCGGCCTATGCCGCAGGCCAGCAGCAGTTCAACCCCGGTGACGTCCTGAACATCAGCGGCACCGGCCACTACGCCATTAACCCGAACTGGGCGCTGCTGGCGGGGATCGACACCCGGCACGCACAGGCCAACTCCTACGCCGGGGTTCGCGATGTGAACTCGGGCGGGGATCTGGCCATGGGACGCATCGGCACCGCCCTGCGTCTGGGCCAGGAACTGGTCCTCAGCCTGTCCTGGCAAACCACCCTTTACGAAAACCTCGATGGCGAGCAGACCGAGTCGGATTACGTCCGCCTGTCATTCGCCTACGACCTCTGAACAAGAGACTTTCCATGAATATCAAGATGAACACCTCCCTGCTGTCCGGCCTGTGCGGAATCTCGTTGCTGACACTCGGCGCCTGCTCGGATGACAACACCGCCAGAACCGACGTCACCCTGAAGTTTGTTCCGCAAATCGCGGGCGCCGATTTCACCTGCCAGGGCGAGTACACCGGCATGGGCAACGGGCCTACGCAAACCTACCGCGCCACGGACTTTCGCTGGTTCATCAGCGATGTGGTGCTGCGCGATGCGCAGGGCGAAACCACCCCGGTAATACTCGACACGGAAGATTCCGGCCTGGTCTACCAGGATGCCGGGCACAACGTGGCACTGCTGGGCCAGATCGACGGTTGCAGCGGCGCCGACGAAAGCCCGCGGCTGGATGTCAGCGGGACTGCCAAAGGCCGGGAATTCGCCGAGGTCTGCTTTGACCTGGGGGTACCCTTCGCCCTGAACCACCTCGACGCGTCGTCCGATACCACCCCCAGCCCGCTGAACATTCCGGCGATGAACTGGTTCTGGCGTGGCGGGCACAAGTTCCTGAAGATCGACGGCTTTGGTGAATTGCAGGCCGACCAGACCGGAACCGCGTTCAACTTTCACCTGGGCAGCACCGGTTGCAGCAATGCGGGCGGCACCGACGGCATGGGTGAGGGCAAGGACCAGCCCCCGGCCCAGCAGTGTGAATTCCCGAACACGCCGACCTACTGCTTTGACCTGGCCGCGATCACGGCTGGCACCGCTATTACCATCGACCCGGCCCGGGTCGCCGCTGCCACCGACATGGGCGTCAACACCGACGGCACACCGCCGGGCTGCATGAGCTTCATGAATGACCCCGAGTGCGCGGACATCGTGCCCAAATACGGTCTGGACTACATGCTCAATGGCGACATGCTGCCGGCCCAAACCGGCGTGCTGTTTGCCCTCGAGAACGACTCATGATGCGCCGCAGATTGGCGCTCGCCCTGCTTGCCCCCTTCCTGGGGGCAGGCCTGGCCGGCTGCTCGGGTTCGGACGGTCGCGCAAGCCCCAGGGGCACGCCGTACGTCTTTGATCTGCCCGAGGGATTCCCCTCCCCCCGCATCAGCGCGGACAACCCGATCACGGTCGAAAAGGTCGCGCTTGGTCGACACCTGTTCTACGACAAGCGGATGTCGATCAACCAGGAAGGCTCCTGCGCCAGCTGCCACGAACAGCGCAAGGCTTTCACCGACGGCCGCCCGACCAGCCGGGGCCCGACGGGCGACATTCACCCGCGCAATGCCATGAGCCTGACCAACGCGGTGTACAACACGCGGCAGAACTGGGCCAACCCGACACTGCGCACGCTCGAGTCCCAGGCCCTCGCCGTCATGTTCAACACCGACACGGTGGAACTGGGCTGGACCGACCACGAAGACGAAATCCTCGCGCGCTTTGCCGCCGACCCGCTGTATCAGGAACTGTTTGCCGCGGCCTACCCCGAGCAGGAAGACCCCTTTCAGCTGCTCAGCGTGGTCGATGCCATCGCCAGTTTCGGGGCCACGCTGATCTCCGGACGGGCCGCGCTGGACCGTGATGCCGTCGATGCATCCGTACGCCGTGGCGAGGACCTGTTCAACTCGGAGCGGCTGGAGTGCTTCCACTGCCACGGCGCCTTCAATTTTGCGCAATCCGTGCAGGGCGAGCACAGCGTGGTCGACACCACCGAGTTCAAGAACAACGGCCTGTACAACATCGCCGGACCCGGCCCCGGGCTGCCGCTGGAAAGCGGCAACTTCCCGACCGCCAACCAGGGCCTGTATGAATTCACCGGCGTCGCCAGTGACATGGGCCGTTTCCGGGCTCCGACATTGCGCAACATCGCACTCACCTCGCCGTACATGCATGACGGCTCGATCGCGAGCCTGCGTGAAGTGGTCGTCAACCACTATGCGCGGGCGGGCCGCAATGTCACTTCCGGCGCCCACGCCGGCGATGGCGCCCAGAACCCCTACAAGGACCCACTGATCCAGGGCTTCGTGCTGGATGATCAGGAGCTGACAGACCTGCTGGCCTTTTTCGACGCCCTGACGGACTGGGAATTCATCTGCAACCCGGCCCACGCCGACCCGTTTGGCAACATCCCGATGCACGAGAGCTGCCCATGACACTGCCCCCCTCACGCAGACCCGCCGTGCTGGCCGGCTTGGCCCTGACCGGTGCCATGCTGCTCGCGAGCTGCTCGCAGGGCAGCCGGACCCCGGGCGTACAGCTCCGGCTGACGCTGACCCCCCAACCGGTGAACCACGCACCCCAGGTGGCCGGCGCCAAGCAGATCACCAATACCGAGGGAACCGTGATCCAGCTGGACCGCGCTTACCTGACCCTGTGGTCCGTGCAGTTACGGACCGACTGCGACCAGCCGGGCTTTGTGCGAAACCGCTCCTGGGTTCCGCGCCTCGACTGGCTGATCAGCAGCGCCCATGCGCACACGGACGCCAGCCCGACCCTGCTTGGCACACCCACCGTCATCAACCTGCTGGCCGCGGACGGCATGCCGCAGGAATGGGGGCTGCTGACACCCCCCGCCGGCACCTACTGCGGCGCCACCTGGCAGGTCCTGGCGGCGGACGCGGATGCGCAGAACCTGCCCGCAGACACCGACATGGTCGGCCTGAGCCTGGCCCTGGAGGGCACCTACGGCCCGGACAGCACCCCCTTCCGCGTTGCCAGCAGCCGCGCCCTGACTCCGGCCAGGCGCCGTTTTTCCGTCCCGCTGACGCTGGATGCCGCGCACCGGCAGGCCACGGCACAACTCGACATCCCCTATGACCGCTGGTTTGACGGCCTTGATCTGGATGCGCTGGCGCAGGGTGACGACACCGCCACCACGCAGCTGCTGCAGACCATCAGCCAGACCCTCACCGCCGCGGTCGACACCACGCCATAGCACTAGCGTCCGGCACCGTGGCGCGGGCGCGGTGCCGGCTGGTCTAGCAACACCCCGCGGAACCGCCGGGCGTACAGCTTTCTCCGGAATGGATGCCACCCTTGGTTTCCGCCGCCGGCCGACGTGTGCCGGCCGGAGCACACCAGGCCACGGGCTCCCGCAGCGTTGCGGGCGCCACACCGATAAAGCTTGCCGCGAGGGGGCCTTCCGTGAGGTAAGCGAAGGTTCGCTCGCACACAGCCATCCGTACACCGCGCGGAAACTCATGCCCCTCATCATCCCATACCGATGAAAACGGCCCCTTGTAAATCACCGCATGCCCACGGTCGATGCATTCGGTACCGGTGGGTTTGCTGGCCGTCAGCGTGACGGAGCGAAATTCGATGCCTTCCACGACCTGCCAGGGTGCGGCATCCCACTTGTCATAGGCCACGGCTGCGAAGCCTGCACTGGCAAACACAGCCAGAAACTCCTCTTCCTGAAAAGCACCGGATATGCAGCCACTCCACAGCGTCGGGTCCTTCTGCAACGATTCGGGCACATGCTCATCCGAAACAATGTCTGAAATGGCGACCCGGCCACCGGGCTTCAGCACGCGAAAGATTTCGCTGATCAGCTGGTCGCGCTGACCTTTGCCCACCAGGTTCAACACACAATTGGACACAATCAGGTCCACGGAGTTGTCGGGGATCATGGGGCGCTCGGCCCGCTCGGTCCGGGCCCAGGCCTCGAAACGCAACAGGTCGGCGCTATCGCGGACGGGGTGCTCAGCCAGGTATTCTTCAACCCGCTCCAGCGACAGGGCCAGGTCTTCGATCTTGCCCTTGTGAAAGGTGACCCGTTCACCGCCAATCTTTGCCGCCATTTCCGGGGCATACCGCCGCGCCAGGTCCAGCATGTCGTCATTCATGTCGACACCGATGACGCGCCCTCCCGGGCCGGCCAACTGGGCTGCCATGTAGCAGATCTTGCCGCCCCCGGAGCCCAGGTCCAGCACCACGTCGCCCTCGCGCACATAGCGCGACGGGTCGCCGCAGCCATAATCCCGGTCGATGATTTCCTGCGGCAGAATTTTCAGCAGGGCCTTGTCGTAGCTGACCGGACAGCACAACGCGGGCTCGACCGCCTTGGAAGCCTCGGAATAACGATCCAGAACGCTATCAATACTCATGTCTCATTTCCGTTATGGGGAAGTCAGGGCGGGCAACCGGACCGGTTGCCCAATCGGCAATGTCACCACCTCAAGATCCGGGCGCAGGGCGGCAGTCCCGGCAAAAAACGCCGGCAGATCGACGACCAGCGGCATCGGCCGCACATCCGGCCCGAGAGACCGGGTGAAGTCATCCCAGTGCACGGGGATCACCCGGGTCGCGCCGACCGCATCCACGGTGTGCTGCAAGTAACTGCCCAGGTCGTCGACCAGCGCAACGCCAAGCAGCACGGTATCCGCCTGGAAGCGCGCAAGCGCCCCTTCCAGCCAGCCGGCACTGCCGTGATGCAGTAGTCGCCCCTGGGGGTGCTCAATCAGGATCGACCAGGTACCGCCGAGCTTGTAGTCGAGGTAGCGGGCCGGCGGGCGCAGCGGTTGCGTGATGTCTCCGATGGGTTCACCCCCCGTCGCCCCGACATGCCGGCTGGGTATGAAGGTCACCCGGAAGTCACCAAATGCCTGCGGCTCGCCGGGCCGGGCCAGCGACAGGGCCGCCGGAGCCATGCCCGCACCGCGCCCGATGTTCAGTGTGGACTCGCTGCCGACCAGCGTCGCCCCGGTCAGGTTGGCGACAATGCCCGCATCCATCGCGTGATCGTAGTGAGAATGCGAGACCAGCACTGCCGCCAGCCGGTCGACCCCGGCCGCGCTCAGGCCGCGCTGGATCTGCTCCGGTCGGGGCGGAATCAGGGCATTGGTCGCCAACGCCAGCAGCCCTTCCGGCCGGGAAAAGAAGGGGTCGACAAACAGTGCGGTGGTGCCGTCGGAAATCAGCACCGCCGACACCCCCCAATGGGAAATCATCAGCCCGGACTCCGGGCCCGGAGCCTGCGACTTCAGCGCGAGGCGCTCGAGCGACCCGCGATCCTGCGGCCACAGCCAGAACAGCGTGGCTGCTGCCAGCGCCAGTGCGGCGACAGCCAACACCAGCAGCAGCAGGCCTTTCAATATTCGCATCCCCACGCCCCCCCGCTTGCTGCTCAGTTCAATGCACCACCGCAACTTGAGCCCTGCCCGGCAGTGCAGCCATAGCAATGGTCCGCCACGGTGACCGGCTGGGCCTCGAGGGAAGTCTGCAGCAGGTCAGCGATATGCATGCGCTGTTTCCCGCCTCCGGCGCCCAGCTCCAGTCCCAGCATCTGATTGAAATCGCAGTCATAGACATGGCCCTGCCAGTCGATGCTGACCAGGTCACGACACATGACGTTCTGCAGGTTGTCCGGCCGGTAGGAATCCTTGAGCAGCTGCATGTACTCCTCGAACTGTCCCCGCGACAGCAGGGTCGAGCCGAAGCGCTGTATCGGCATATTGGCCAGCGAGAAGAGCTGGGTGAACTCCACGCCGAACTCGTCACGCAGGTGCTGTTTGTAGTCGGCCTGCAGCCCTTCCTGCGGCGGCGGCAGGCTCGGGCCCTGCGGGTTATAGACCAGCGATAACTTGAGGCCGGAGCCCTCTTTCCCGTAGCCCCGTGCATTGAGCTTTTTCAGCGCGGCAATGGATGCGCGAAAGACGCCGCTGCCACGCTGCGCGTCGACGTTTTCCTTCAGGTAACACGGCAGGGATGCGACCACCTCGATCTGATTGCTGGCGAGAAAGTCCGGAACCCAGTCGTAACCGGGCTGCTCGATGATGGTCAGGTTGCAGCGGTCGATGCAATGCACCCCGCGCTCCCGCGCTGCAGACATCAGGTAGCGGAAATCCGGGTTCATCTCCGGCGCCCCTCCGGTGACGTCCAGCGTTTCGATGGGGTGAACCTCCATCAGCGCCAGCATCTGGTCCATGGTTGCCCGGTCCATCAACTCCTTGCGTGTCGGGCCGGCATTCACATGACAATGCAGGCAGGCCTGGTTGCACAGGTAGCCCAGGTTGGCCTGCAGGGTGGTCAGCTGGCGACGGCGCACCGCGGGAAACCGGCTCGGTAGCAGGTGGGGAAGTGTCTCTCTCATGGATACAGTATCTCTGGTTTGCCGAACGGGGTGCCGGTGGGTGGTTGTATGGGACCGCCAATGACGACCGCTGTTCCCGTATTCTGCGGGATGCGCTGGTGTGGCGTGCCCGCCACCCGCAACCGACAGACCTGATACACGGAAGGTGCCGACCATGAACAAACCGCTACTGATTGCCGTTGCCACGCTCACGCTGGCCGCCTGCACCCAGGAAACCCAGAACAAGTTCGGGCGAGCCATGCAGAACTGGACCGGCACCAATGGTGTCCTTGAGGTCTACGCCGGCGAAAAGGTCGTGCGCCGGTTTCTGAAGATCGACAAACTCACCTCCAGCGAGGGTACGAACGGCACCGGCCTGCGCTCCTACCGCTATGGCTATGGCATTTTCGACGCCAACCTCAATTCCGTCGCCGACCCGGGCGAAAAAAAGGTGTACTTCGAGGTCAGCGACTTTTCGACCCCATACGTCTTTTTCGAATCCCCGAACTGACCCGGGCCTGGCCACCGGGCAGGCCACCAAGCGCCAATACCGCGCCGCCCGATAAAATGGCGCCTTTCCCACCACACACCACTCCATGAACGGCGCGTCCTACCCCCATACCCGACTGCGTCGCTGGCGCGCTTCTGCCGCCCGGCGCAGCCTGGTACGTGAGCAGCAGCTACAGGTCAGCGACCTGATCTGGCCCGTATTCATTCAGGAAGCCGAAGGACGCACACCCGTCGCCACACTCCCCGGGGTCGACCGCCTGGGGCCGAGCGCACTGCTGGAAGCGGCAGCGCAGGCCGTCGAACTGGGCATTCCGGCCCTGGTGCTGTTCCCGGTCATCCCGACGGACTACAAGTCGGACGACGCCGCCGAAGCGCTCAACGGCGAGGGGCTGGTACCCCGCAGTATCCGCGCCCTGAAACAGGCGCAGCCCGAACTGCTGGTCATCACCGACGTGGCGCTGGACCCGTATACCAGTCATGGGCAGGACGGGCTGATTGATGACAACGGCTATGTGATGAACGATGCCACGGTCAATCTGCTGTCCCGGCAGGCGCTGGTGCATGCCCGCGCCGGCGCCGACATCGTGGCCCCTTCCGACATGATGGACGGCCGCATCGGCAAGATTCGCGAAGTGCTGGAGCGCGACCGCCAGCACAACACGCTGATCATGTCCTACGCCGCCAAGTACGCCTCCAGCTTCTATGGCCCCTTCCGCGATGCCGTTGGCAGCGCTGCCAACCTGGCCGGCGGGGACAAGTACAGCTACCAGATGGACCCGGCCAACGGTGACGAGGCGCTGCGCGAGGTGGAACTGGACCTGGCCGAAGGCGCCGACGCCGTCATGGTCAAGCCCGGTCTGCCGTACCTGGATATCGTGCAGCGGGTGAAACAGCGCTTCGCCGTGCCCACCTTCGTCTATCAGGTCAGCGGCGAGTACGGCATGCTCAAGGCAGCCGCCGCGGCCGGCATGCTCGACGAAAAGGCCGCCGTTCTTGAAGCCCTGGTCGCGATGAAACGCGCCGGTGCCGACGGCATCCTGACTTACTTTGCCCCCCAGGTCGCCCACTGGCTCACGGAGAATTGATCGCATGAGTATCCTTTGCGGGGTCATCGGCGACCCCATCAACCACTCGCGCTCGCCCGAAATCCACCAGCATTTCGCCGCCCAGTTCGGGCTGGACTTTTCCTATGAGCGCATCCATGCCCCGGCGGACGAACTGGAAGCCGCCGTAGCGGCCTTTTTCGCCCGCGGCGGCACCGGTCTGAATGTCACTCTGCCGCACAAGCACAGCGTGATGGCGCTTTGCGCCACCGTCGCAGATGCGGCCCGTCGGGCCGGCTCGGTCAACACCTTGCAGCGTACGGATGCCGGCCTGCAGGGCACCTCCACCGACGGAGCCGGGCTGGTGGCCGACCTGCAGCGTCTGGGAGCACCACTGACCGGGGCACGCATTGCCGTGATCGGGGCCGGTGGCGCAGCCCGCGCCGTGATCGAGCCCCTGCTGGCCACAAAGCCCTCGGAACTGGTCTGGAGCCACCGCAACCCGGTCAAGCTCGAAGAACCGATCCAGCAGTTTGCCGGTCTGGGTCCGTTACGCCCCTGCGCCAACATGGCGCTCAAGGGTGACCGTTTCGACCTGATCATTCATGCCACGGCCGCCGGGCATTCCGGCGAAGCCCCGCTGCTGCCTACCCGGCTGTTTGCAGACGCGGGCTGGGCCTATGACCTGAGCTACGGGCCGGCTGCAGAGCCGTTTCTGGCCTGGGCCCGTGCGCAGGGTGCGGCGCAGGTCAGTGCCGGTTACGGGATGCTGATCGAGCAGGCCGCCCTGTCATTCGCCCAGTGGACCGGACACCGACCAGATACCAGCGCCCTGCATCAGGCGGCCTGACGCCCGCCGGCAACGGGCCTTACTTGGACGATTGCTGCGCCCGCTGGGCATCCACTTCGCGCGAGCCCGGCACCAGAATGCGCGCCGCCACGATACCGACCTCGTAAAGCAGGTAAACCGGTAGTGCGAGCAGGGTCTGGGACAGAACGTCGGGCGGCGTCAGCAGCATGCCAACCGCAAACGCGCCGACCAGCACGTAAGGCCGCTTTTCCTGCAGGGCGCCGGGCGTGGTCAGCCCCGTGCGCACCATCAGCACGATGGCCACGGGCACTTCGAAGGCCGCGCCAAAGGCCAGGAACAGCATGATCACGAAGTCCAGGTAACGCCCGATGTCGGTCATCACCGCCACCCCTTCGGGCGCGACCGACACGAAAAACCCGAATACGATCGGAAAGACCACGAAATAGGCGAAGGCCATCCCGAGATAGAACAGCAGGGTGCTCGAGGCCAGCAGGGGCCAGGCGAAGCGCCGTTCGTGGGCATACAGCCCGGGGGCGACGAAGCCCCAGATCTGCCACAGCGTCCATGGCATGGACACCACCAGACTCAGCAGCAGTGTCAGCTTGAACGGAGTCAGGAAGGGCGAAGCCACCTCGGTCGCGATGAGGCTGGTCCCGTCCGGCATCGCTGACAGGATCGGTTCGGCCAGCACGGCGAAGATCTGCTGGGCAAAAGGCAGCAATGGCAGCAGGCAGACCAGCACACCGATCACGATGCG
>JBFHON010000058.1:0-11493 GCA_041593295.1 Oceanococcaceae bacterium
ATGACCCGCGCTCGAACCCCTATGGCGATGAGTTTGACTACGCCACGGCGTTTGCCAGCGTTGACCTCAAGGCCCTGAAGCAGGATATCGAAACCACGCTGACCACTTCGCAGGACTGGTGGCCGGCGGACTGGGGGCATTACGGTGGTCTGATGATCCGCATGGCCTGGCACAGTGCCGGCACTTACCGCATTCATGACGGGCGGGGTGGCGCGGATGGTGGCCAGCAACGGTTTGATCCGTTGAACAGCTGGCCGGATAACGCCAACCTGGACAAGGCCCGGCGTCTGCTGTGGCCGGTCAAGCAGAAATATGGTCGCAACGTGTCCTGGGCCGACCTGATGATCCTTGCCGGCAATGTGTCGCTGGAGTCCATGGGCTTTGAAACCCTGGGTTTTGCCGGTGGGCGCGAGGATGACTGGGAGGCCGACCGGGTGTACTGGGGGCCGGAAACAACGATGCTCGGCAACGACAAGCGCTTCAAGAAAGACGGCACGCTGGAAAAGCCGCTGGCCGCTCTGCAGATGGGCCTGATCTACGTCAATCCGGAAGGCCCCAATGGCAATATGGACCCGGTCTCCGCCGCTGCGGATATCCGCAAATCCTTTTACCGCATGGCGATGAACGATGAGGAAATCGTCGCGTTGATTGCGGGCGGGCACACGCTGGGGAAGGTACATGGCGCCCGCAAGGGCGCATGCGTCGGGGCTGAACCTGCCGCGGCCGGAATCGAGGATCAGGGCCTGGGCTGGAAGAACAGCTGCGGCAAGGGCATGGCCGAAGACACCATGACCTCCGGGCTGGAGGGCGCGTGGACCCAGACGCCAACGACCTGGTCCATTCTGTATCTGAGCAACCTGTTCAACCTGGACTGGAAGCAGCAGAAATCACCCGGTGGCGGCACCGTCTGGGTGCCCACCGACAAGTCCATGCACAGCAGTGTCCCGGATGCGCACGTGGCCGGGAAGCGCAACCCGCCGATCATGCTGACCACGGACCTGGCCCTGAAGGAAGATCCCGGCTTCAGCAAAATTGCACGGGGTTTCCTGCAGGATCCTCAGGCCTTTGATCAGGCCTTCGCCCGTGCCTGGTTCAAGCTGACCCACCGTGATCTCGGACCACGCCTTCGTTATGTGGGCGCCGAAGTCCCGGCCGAGGTGTTCAGCTGGCAGGACCCCGTGCCCGAGGCCGAGCACACGCTCAGCAAACGGCAGGTGAAAAAGCTCAAGGCTCGCATTCTGGACACCGGCATTCCGGTGAGTGACCTGGTTCGGGTCGCGTGGGCATCGACATCGACCTATCGCGCCTCCGACATGCGCGGTGGTGCCAATGGCGCGCGTATTCGTCTGGCCCCGCAAAAAGACTGGGAGGTCAATGACCCGGCGCAGCTCGCGAAGGTGCTGACGGCACTGGAAGGGGTCCGGGAGGGTTTCAACAATCGCGTTTCGATGGCCGATTTGATCGTGCTGGCCGGTGCCGCGGCTATTGAACAGGCCGCGAGTGAAGCCGGGCACCGGGTCACGGTGCCATTTGTCTCTGGTCGTGGCGATGCCACCCCCGAGATGACCGACGTTGCTTCCTTCGCCGTGCTGGAGCCCGTGGCGGATGCCTTCCGCAACTATTACAGCGAGGACAGCTACGGCACTCCCACCCAGATGCTGGTGGAAAAAGCGGACCTGCTCGGTCTCACCGTGCCCGAGATGACGGCCTTGCTCGGTGGCATGCGGGTGCTGGGTGCGAACCGTGGTGGCAGTCTGCATGGCGTGCTGACGACCCGGCCCGGCAAGCTGAGCAATGACTTCTTCGTCAACCTGCTGGACATGTCGACCCGCTGGAGCAAGGGCAAGGTTGCCGGAGTCTACGAGGGCCACGACCGCAGTAGCGCGGCGTTGAGGTGGACGGCGACGCCGGTTGATCTGGTTTTCGGTTCGAACTCGGAGCTGCGTGCCGTGGCCGAGGTCTATGCTTCCCGCGACGGGGAACAGAAGTTCATTCAGGACTTTGTTCGCGCATGGACCAAGGTGATGACGGCAGACCGTTTCGACATCTAGCTTCGTGTTTGCTGGCGGATTAGAGGCCTCACCTCCGGGTGGGGCCTTTTTCATGGCTGGCCCGGTATGAATCCTGCAGGTTGCCCTCCGCGACCCCTGCGGACCGGGCGCAGCGTCAAACATGCCACAAGGGACCAAGAATGAATGAACTCGGTGATGCCGAACGGATCAGTTATCTGCTGATCAAGCGAGCGGCTGGTTTTCTGATCCTGGAAGAGGTGGGCGCCGTGCGCCAGGCCGTAGGACAGATCCGTTCGCTGGTCTCTGATGCCGTGCCCGCCCTGAGCCAGATGATCAGTGCACCGGGGGCGGCCGACGAGGCTTTGCAGCGCAATGCCATTCGCTCGCTGCAGTTTGCCGACATGGTGGAGCAGCTGGGTGCTTACTGCGACGCCGAACTGGACAATGTGGTTTGCCTGGCGCGCGAGCTGAACGACGTGGTCAACGCCGTCATGGACGGCGATGAAACGGCACAGAAGCAGCTTTCGGATTTCCGCCACCAGTAGGAGGAACGACTGGAGCGTCTGCGAGTTCGGCTGGCCGACCGGGGGCACAAGTGTGTCGTGCAGGAAAACATGGACGAAGGCGACATCGAACTGTTCTAGCCGGCTTTCAGACGATCTCCATGCCGTCGAACAGGGGGTCATCCTCCATTTCCTGGCCGAGTTCTTCGAGGTGCTCCTCGGCATCGGTCAGGCTGGCGACCCTCGCCACATGGAACAACCCGTCCCCGCGATTGACCACGGGAAGGTTGGTGCGCCCGATGACGATGCCGGAGCTGCGGGCATGCACCGGGCATTCGTCGGAGCCCAGCGGCCCGGAAATCAGGGCGATGGTTTCGCCCTTGCGGACACGGTCGCCCAGTTTTTTCTGGGCGCGCATGAGACCGCCCATCGGTGCGCGCACCCAGTGACTGGAATCGGAACGCGACGGTGACAGCCGTGGGTGGCTGCCGCGCTGTGCGGGCAGCATGCCGATCTGCCGCAGCACGCCGAGGACGCCTTTGACACCGACCCGGATCGCGACTTCGTCGAAGCGCAGGGCTTCGCCGGCTTCGTACAGCAGGATCTTGCAGCCAAGATCCTTGGCCGCGGCACGCAGGGAGCCATCGCGCAGCGTGGCATTGAGCTTGATGGAGGCCCCGAACGCGTCGGCCAGCGCTTCCACCTCTGCGTCATCAAGGTCGGCACGTATTTGCGGCAGGTTTTCCCGGTGCACGGCTCCGCTGTGCAGGTCGATGCCGTAGTGCGCCCGGGCGACGATTTCGGTCATGAATGCATGTGCGAGTCGCGACGCCATCGACCCGGTTTCACTGCCCGGAAAGGAGCGATTGAGGTCCCTGCGATCCGGCAGGTAACGGCTCTGCGCAATGAAGCCATAAGCGTTCACCACCGGCACCAGAATCAGCGTGCCGCGCAGTCGCCGCAAGGCCTTGAGTGCGGAAATGCGCCGGATGATCTCGACACCGATGATTTCATCGCCATGGATGGCCGCGCTGACGAAGGCAACCGGGCCGCTTTTCTTGCCGTGGATGACCTGCGCGGTGAGGTTGATGCGGGTGTGGTCGGCCAGACGGCTGAGCGGGATCGTGATCGTGCGCTGTTCGCCTGGCGCGACGGTTTCGCCACTCAGGGCAAAGGCTTTCGGTGCGGAGGTCATGCAGGAGGTCTCGCCGGTAGGGTTCAGGCTTCGGGAAGTGAGCGCAAGGTAGGCTTGCGCCGCTTGCGGGTTTTCAGCGGGATCATGGCGCGCATGGAGTCCATACGCCCGAAGCACAGCAGGCGGTCTTCGGGCATCAGGTCGCGCTGGTGGCGCGGGTTTGGTATGGCCTTGCCATCGCGGTACAGGGTCAGCACGTTGATGTCCTTTTCCGAGGGGAAGGCCGCACCGATGGTCTGGCCGACCAGTTCCGAGCCTTCCGGCACGTAGATTTCACTGACGCCGTAGCCGGCGCTGACCGTCAGGCGCTGGCGAACATCGATTTCCGGAAAGTCGACCTGGGCGGCAATGTACTCGACGATGGCGCCGGCGATATCCAGCTGGGTGCTGGATTCAATGCCCTCGAGGCCGGGAGACGAGTTGACCTCCATGATCTGTGGCCCGTCCTTGCCTTCGAGCATGTCCACACCGGCGACACCCAGGCCCATGATCTGGGCGGCTCGCACGGCGGTTTCGCGGTAGTTGTCATCCAGTTCCACCGCCTCGGCGATGCCGCCGCGGTGAACGTTGCTGCGAAATTCCTGCCCCTGTGCCGTGCGCCGCATCGCAGCCACCACCCGGTCGCCAACCACAACGGCCCGGATATCCCGGCCCTTGCTCTCGGCAACGAATTTCTGCACCAGGACGTTCTGCTTCTGGCTCTGCAGCAGTTCGATGATGGCTTCTGCTGACTTGACCGATTCGGCCAGCAGCACGCCGATGCCCTGCGTGCCCTCGATCAGTTTGATGATGACCGGGGCCCCGCCGACCCTTTCGATGGCCGGCAGCACATCGGCCTTGTCGCGCACGAAATTGGTTGCCGGTATGCCGATATGGTGCCGGCTGAGCAGTTGCAGGCTGCGCAGCTTGTCGCGGGAGTTCGCGATGCCGTGCGCCGTATTGGCGCAGTAGACACCCATTTCCTGAAACTGGCGCACCACCGCCGTGCCGTAATAGGTGATGGAGGCACCGATCCGTGGCATCACGGCATCGTATTCGCTGAGTTTCTTCTGGCGGTAGTACAGCCCCGGCGCGCCCCGTTCCAGGTCGATGGCGAACTTCAGCGTATTCAGCACCCTGACGGTGTGGCCGCGCTGTTCGCAGGCTTCCCGCAAGCGTCGCGTGCTGTATGAATTGGGGCCGCAGGAGAGGATTGCCAGTTTCATTGAGGTCACCACGCAGGGGAAGGGTCTTCACACAATACAGCGGGGCAGACCCCTGTGGACAGTCGTGGTGCACGTTTCCAGTGCACCCCCCCCCGACAGGGTCCGCTGCGCGGTAGAGTGGAATGAACAACCGTGGAGACGAGTGATGGCGGCGAAACTGATCTTTCTGGGCGGCACCGAAACGGTGACTGGTTCCAAGTTCCTGCTGGAGTCGGATGGCGGCGCGCAGATCCTGATCGACTGCGGCCTGTTTCAAGGCTACAAATGGCTGCGCGAACGCAACTGGCAACCCCTGGCCTTCGATGTCAAGTCGATCAAGGCCGTGGTGCTGACGCATGCGCATCTGGACCATTCCGGCTATCTGCCGGTGTTGTACAAGCGGGGCTATCGCGGCCCGGTGTACTGCCACCCGGCCACCCGTGATCTCTGCGCCATCCTGCTGGCGGACAGCGGGCACCTGCAGGAGGAGGATGCGCGTTACTACGCGCGGCACAAGCTCGGCCGGCACGCACAGCCCGAACCGCTCTACGACCGCGCCACAGCCGAGGCCTGCATGGAGCTGTTCCGCCCGGTGGAGTTTTTTCAGCACTTCGAGATTGATGGTGCGAAGGTCTTCCTGCAGCCGGCCGGGCACATTCTCGGTGCGGCCAGTGTGATTGCCCAGGTGAATGGCAAGGACATCGGCTTTTCAGGGGATGTCGGCCGGCCCGACGATACCTTCATGCCGCCACCGCACCCGTTGCCGCGGCTTGACCGGCTGTTGCTCGAGTCGACCTACGGCGATCGCCTGCACCCGCAGCACGACCCGCTGGAGCAGCTGGCCCGGATCGTCAACACCACAGCGCAGCGGGGCGGGGTGCTGCTGATGCCATCGTTTGCGGTCGGGCGAGCCCAGGCCCTGCAGTTCATGCTGGCGACCTTGCGCGCCCGGGGCAGCACTCCCCGTTTACCGGTGTATCTGGACAGCCCGATGGCCATTTCCGTGTCGGAAATCTATCGGCGCTACGAGAAACTGCACCTGCTGACCGAGGCGGACTACGAGCAGATTGCCGAACTGGTGACCTGCACCCGGGAAGTCTCCGAGTCCAAGGCGCTTGCCGATATCCGCTACCCCCACATCATCATCGCCGGCAGCGGCATGGCGACCGGCGGGCGGATTCTGCATCACTTCAAACAGCACCTGGGTAACCCCAACAACACCGTGATTTTCCCCGGTTACCAGGCCGGTGGTACGCGTGGAGACAAGATGCATTCCGGGGCGAAGGCGGTGAAGATTCATGGGCAGTGGTACCCGGTTGAGGCCCAGATCGAGACCATGCAGGGGCTGTCTGGTCATGCCGACTACCAGCAGATCGGCGACTGGCTGGCCGCTTCAGAGATCGACCGCAACACCGCGATCCATCTGGTTCACGGTGACCCGGCCGCTCTGGAGGCGCAACGGGACTACCTGCGCCGCCAGTTTGATTATCAGGTGGAGGTCGCCTGCTACCGTCAGGTGCTGCATCTCACAGCGAAGGAATGACCGGCGCGCTACAGGCGCCGGAACATCAGGTCGGTGAGCTGGATGGTGCCCGCATCCGTGGCGCCAAAGCGCAGTTCGATGGCCTGCAGCTGGGACAGGTCGACGCCGTTGAACAGGGCCAGCGGCGCATGCAGGCCATTGAGCGTGGTTTTTTCCGATCCGCCGACGGAAAAGGTGTCGCCGGGTGGGTCGAACAAAGCCGCGCCGAGGCTGGCTGCGGCGACCGTGGCTTCGCTGCCACTGCGATCGATGAACACGATGTCGAAGTCCTGTGCCGGGCTGTTGGCCGCGTCACTGAGGGAGACGCCGACGCGGAGGCTGAATACATCCAGTCCGCGCACATCCAGCCCGCCCAGTTCGGTGCGGTAGACAGCCGGGCCCTCCCAGCTCAGGTACACCTGACCCGCCGTGGAAAACGTGGGCTCGGCCACCGCGCAGCCCTCGCCACTGCGCCCCTCGGGGGTGCAGTGGCCGTAGTCGGCGAAGCCGTCAAAGGTCACCGGCAGATTCAGCGCATTGTGCTGCAGGGAGTCTGCCGTGAGGGTGTTTTCCACGACGAGACGCTGGGCCTGTCCCGGGTGCACGCTCAGGTGGTAGCGGTCATCGCAGGGCGCCGCTCCGTCGGGACAGGCACTGCCCGGAACGGTGGCCAGGCCACTCCAGTAATCGGCGAAGGCCTCTTCCTGGCCGATGAAATAGCGAAAGAACGAGGCCATGAAGAATTGCCCCAGCGCCCGCTGGCCCTCGGGCGTATCGCGCTGGTTGCTGCTGGACTGGGTGCCGCAGTGACTATCCGTTGCGGTGCCGTGGATCTCCCAGTCGTCGGAGGTCCAGATGGTGTTGAAGTAATTGTGATTGGCGCCCATGGTCAGTATCTGGAACTTGGGCCAGGGGTCCGCCGGATCCGCATAGCGGGCATTGTCGTAGGCAAAGCTGCCCATCAGGTCTTCGACATCGCCGTCGCAGTAGGGCAGCAGGGTGGCAAATACCACGCCCTCCACCGCCTGGTTCACGTAGTCGGTGGGAGCCAGGGCAAACACGGCATGCAATGCGTGAGGATTGTCGCGCGCGGCATTGACCGTGATGGTCTTGTTCACGCCTTCGCCACCGCGTGAATGGCCCATGATGCCGATGCGCTCAAGGTCCAGCTTCCCGGTCAGCTGATCGAAGTCGGGCCCGCCCTGCCGGTTGATGTCGCGAAAAGCATCGAGGTGAGCCATGATCAGTTCGGCCCGGGCCAGGGCGCCGGTGTCGCTGCTCCCCGCGCTGCCGTCATTGTCGTTGACATCATTGGTGTCGATGGAGATCACGGCATAGCCATGGCTGGCGAGGTTTTCGGCCAGATAGTCATAGCCTCGGTAGCTGTTTGCCGGGGTGATGACCGGTGCCAGGTTGGGGCAATTGTCATCACCGACCAGCACCGGAAGCTGGCCAATACCGGTTTCGCAGGTCTGGTGGCGGCCGTGCTGGAAGAGCAGGACCGGGAACGGTCCCTCGGCATCCTCCGGGTAGCGGATGTAACCGTGGATATCGCTCTCGTAGCTGTCTCCGGTGATCTCGTCGTGAACCGTCATGCGCCCAAAGTCATAGTCCACATCCACGGTGCTGTAGGGGCCGGCGATGGAAGCGTCCGCTGCGGTCGCGGCGACTACCGGCGTTGTGTTCTGTGTCGGGCCACCCGAGGCGTTCGGCCGGTCCCCCGGGTCGCAGGCAGCAAGCAGGAGCAACATTCCCAGCAGGGCGGGATTACGCATCAACAGATTCTCCACGGAGCCGCCGGTTCGTTGCGCAGGTAGCAACGTGTGAAACCCGCCGACTCTTTGTCTGGTGGTTAGCAATCGCTATGCCAACCAGTTGCGCGTTCATGGTCGGGCGGCACCGATGGCGCGCACCCGGTATTCGGTTCGCGCCGGGCTAAGACGAAGGTCGCAAGGACTGGTCGAACGGCAGGCTAAGTTCTAGTCTCTACGACGCAGGACTTTCACCGAGGGCGAAAACCCCATGACCATCCGCAATCTGGATTACATGTTCAGCCCGACATCGGTCGTGCTGATCGGTGCCAGTTCCCGGGCCGGGTCGGTGGGGGCGATGCTTGCGCGCAACCTCTTTCGCGGGACCTTTGCCGGCAAGCTCTATTGCGTTCATCCCACACGGACCTCGGTGGAAGGGGTCAAGGCTTATGCGCGGGTGGCCGATCTGCCGGAAGCGCCGGACCTGGCCGTGATCGCCACGCCCCGCGATACGGTCATTCCGCTTGTCGCCGAACTGGGTCGGATCGGCACCCGGGCAGTGGTGGTCATCTCGGCGGGGTTTGGTGATGCGGATGCCACTGGAACCGCCTGCCAGCAGATGCTGCTGGACACCGCACGGCCCTACCTGATGCGCGTCATGGGGCCGAACACGCTGGGCGTGCTGCTGCCGCGCCTGGGGGTCAACGCCAGCTTTGCGCACCTCGACCCCTTGCCGGGCCATCTCGCTTTCGTGGCGCAGTCC
This sequence comes from Oceanococcaceae bacterium, assembly GCA_041593295.1. Classification (GTDB taxonomy): domain Bacteria; phylum Pseudomonadota; class Gammaproteobacteria; order Nevskiales; family Oceanococcaceae; genus MS8. Next base: position 8,931 of record JBFHON010000058.1, read on the forward strand.
GGTGCCATTCTCACCTCCGTCATTGACTGGGCCAATGCCCGCAATTTCGGTTTTTCACACCTGGTCTCGGTCGGTGACATGGCCGATGTCGATTTCGGGGACATGCTGGATTACCTCGCCAACGACCCGCAGACGCATGCGATTCTGCTGTACGCAGAGTCGCTGACTTCGGGGCGCAAGTTCATGTCTGCAGCCCGTGCGGCGGCCCGGCGCAAACCGGTGATCGCCATCAAGGCCGGGCGTGTCGAAGCCGGAGCCCGGGCTGCAGCCAGCCATACCGGAGCCATGGAAGGCGCGGATGATGTCTGTGAAGCCGCCCTGCGACGTGCCGGCATTGTGCGGGTGGATGGTCTGGAGGACCTGTTTGCGGCGGCCGAAGTGCTGGCCAGCGCGCGTCAGCCCCGCGGGGAATCGCTGACGATCGTGACCAATGGCGGTGGAATGGGGGTTCTGGCCAGTGATCAGCTGGTGACCCACGGTGGTCAGCTCGCCCAGCTGACGCCGCAGACCTGTGAGGCGCTCAATGCGGTGTTGCCCAAGCACTGGTCGCACAGCAACCCGGTCGATATCGTGGGTGACGCCACGGCAGAGCGCTACGCGCAGGTGCTGGGCATCCTCGCGGAACAGCCCGGTGCGGGGACCTTGCTGGTGCTGCATTGCCCGACGGGTGTGGCCTCCAGCGAGGATGCCGCCGATGCGGTGATCGCCCTGGCGAGGAAGAAGCCTTCGCTGCCGATTCTGACCGCGTGGGTTGGCGAGCAGACCACACAGGTTGCGCGGCAACGCCTGGCCCGCAACGGTGTCCCCTGTTATCAGGGGCCGACACGGGCCATCAACGCTTTTCTGCATCTGCAGAAGTACCACCGTGGCCAGGAGAACCTGCTGGAGACACCGGCATCGATTCCCGAAGAGTTCTACCCCGATCGCAAGCTGGCGCAGGCCTTGATTGACAGTTGTCTGCGCGGCGGGCGCTCGTGGATGCACCCGCTCGCCGTACGCGAACTGCTGGCGGCTTACGGCATCCCGACGTTGGCCTGCGAACTGGCACAGACCCCGGCCGAGGCTGCCGTCTGTGCGCAACACATGGATCGGCCGGTGGCGCTGAAACTGCTGTCGCCGGGCGTCGTACACAAGACCGACGCCGGCATGGTGGCGCTGAACCTGCGGGGGGCCGAAACCGTGGAGCGCACCGCAACGCAGATGCAGGATCGTCTGTACGAAAACGACCCCGATGCGGTGCTGGATGGCTTTCTGGTCGAACCCATGCTGCAGGAGCGCGACAGCATTGAGCTCATCACCGGGGTCAGCGAGGATCCGGTATTCGGTCCGATGATCCTGTTCGGGCAGGGTGGGACGCGGGCCGAACTGATCGATGACAAGGCACTCGGTCTGCCCCCGCTGACCATGCACCTGGCGCGGGATCAGATGCAGCAGACCCGGGTGTGGAAGCTGTTACAGGGCTATCGTGGTCAGCCCGGTGTGGACTGCGATGCGCTGGCGATGGTGCTGATCAAGCTGGGGCACCTGGTCGCTGATCATCCGCAGATCCGGGACATCGAGATAAATCCGCTGGTGGCGCACCCCAAGGGGGTGGTGGCGCTGGATGCACGCTGTCGGCTGGATGCCAGTGGCAAGACCGACCGGCTGGCGATTCGCCCCTATCCCAGCGAACTGGAAGAGGACATCGCGCTGGAGGATGGCCGACTGTATTTGCTGCGGCCGATCATGCCGGAAGATGAGCCGGCCCTGCTGGCCGCATTCAAGAGCCTGCCGCAAAACGATATTCGCATGCGCTTTTTCACTTTCATGAAAAGCCTGCCGCACCGCTATGCCGCGCGCCTGAGCCAGATCGACTATGACCGCGAAATGGCCTTTGCGCTGACCCAGCATGGGCGCGCCGGCGCGACCGATGTCTACGGCGTGGTGCGCATGTTTGCCGACCCCGACAATGAAAAAGCCGAGTTTGCAGTGATCGTGTTGCGCAGCGTCCGGGGGATCGGGCTGGGGACGCTGCTGATGCAGCGCTTGATCAATTACGCGCGTGGGCGCGGGGTGCAGGAGATGTACGGCGACGTGTTACAGGAAAACCGACCCATGCGGGGGCTGTGTCAGAAGCTCGGCTTTACCACGGAAAGAATTCCGCACGAGCCCGGCGTGGTCCGGGTTCGGCTCGACCTGCGTGTCACGCAGCCCTGGATGACAGCATGAGTACGGCCTACATCACGCACCCCAGTGGCCGCGAGCACCAGATGGGGCCCGGGCACCCGGAGCAGCCGGCGCGCCTGGGTGCCATCGAGGATCGCTTGATTGCCTCCGCACTGATGCCCTGGCTAAAGGAATACACCGCGCCGGCTGCCACGCTGGAGCAGCTCAGCCATGCGCACGACCGGGTGCACATCGAAACACTGCGCAACCTGGCTCCGAGCGGCGATGCCATGGCCCGGGTCGACCCCGATACCTGCATGAATGCGCACACCTGGGAAGCGGCGCTGCACGCTGCCGGCGCCGCGGTTCTGGGCGTGGACCTGGTCATGTGTGGCGAGTGCCTGACCGCGTTCTGCGC
>JBFHON010000059.1:0-11450 GCA_041593295.1 Oceanococcaceae bacterium
TGCTCGATCAGCGGCTGTTCGGTGCTGTTTTCAGCCATGGGCTTTGGGTGCCTTGTCAGCCGGGGTTTCCCCGGACTCCGGTGCCGGGCCATCAGCAGACGGCGCTACCGGCTCATCTGCGACAACCGTCGTTTGCCCGGCGCCCGGTTCCGGAGTGGACGTGCCCGAACTCAGCGGCAGATCCTCACCGAGTTTGGGCCCGGTGCCCTGGACTTCCATTTCTGCGCGCTCCCAGGCGGACAGGGTGGCCTCGTTCTCCGGCTTCTCCTCGGCATCGGCCGGCGGTGCCGGCTGCGCGGGACGGGCCGTTGTCGCCGTCATCGTGGTATCCAGATCAACCTTGGCATTCAGCGTATCGCGGGTTTTCTGGATGGTTTCGCGAATTTCCGACTGCTGCACTTCGCGTTCGAGTTCGGTCGTCATCTGCCGCATGTAGGCACGCGCCCGCCCGCCCCAGTAACCGACGGTACGCGCGGCCTTGGGCAAGCGTTCCGGCCCCAGCACCAGCAAGGCGATCAGCCCGACCAGCATGAGTTCGGCGAAGCCGATATCGAACATGGGGGTCTAGCTGCGCTTGCTGTCTTCGGTTTTCTTGGCTTCGGCCGCGGCATCCGCACGGGCCTGCTCCGTAATCGAATCCGGCTGGTCCGGCTCCAGGGTTTCCGGCTTGCCCGCCTCGCCATCCTGCACGGCGCCCTTGAAGCTCTTCACGGCCGAACCCAGGTCGCTGCCGAGGTTACGCAACTTCTTGGTCCCAAACAGCAATACGACGATTGCCAGAATGATCAGTAGCTGCCAGATGCTGATTCCACCCAGTCCCATATCTCAATTCTCCTTTCGTGCGGCTTTTTCGGCCAGACCGGAAAGCCCGGATCGACGGGCAAGCTCGGCCTGCACGTCATCTAAAGACACATTCTGCTCTTCCAATGCGACGAGCAGGTGAAACATCAGATCGGCGGCTTCGCTGATCACGCGTTTGCCGTCACCGGCGCTGGCGGCCAGGATGGTCTCGATGGACTCCTCGCCGACTTTCTGCAGAATCTTCTCGCGGCCGGCTGCAAACAGCGACGCCACATAGCTCTCTCCGGCACCGGCCGCCTTGCGTTCCCGGATCGTGCCCTGCAGCCGCCCGAACTCGCCGGTAGCCAGCGGTTCCACCGGCACCCAGGCCGAATCGACGGCCTGCCGGTAAAAGCAGTCACGGGCCCCGGTGTGGCAGGCCGGGCCGGCCGGGTCGGCCACGATCAGAATGCAATCACCGTCGCAGTCCAGACGCAGCTCTCTGACCGCCAGGGTGTTGGCCGAGGTTTCGCCCTTCGTCCACAGCGCCTGCCGCGAACGGGACCAGAACGTGGCCAGGCCGGTTTCGAGGGTGATACGCAGCGATTCGGCATTCATCCACGCCTGCATCAGCACGGCACCGGTGATGCCGTCCTGCACGATCGCGCAGACCAACCCCTGGTCGTTCCAGCGGACTTCGGTATCCAGTGCCATCAGATACGCACCGGAATGCCCCGGCCCGCGAGGTATTCCTTGGCCTGCCCGACGGTGTATTCCTGAAAGTGGAAGATGGAGGCTGCCAGGACCGCATCCGCCTTGCCGACGGCCAGACCATCTTCCAGGTCTTCCAGGCGGCCGACACCACCGCTGGCAATGATCGGCACGCTGACCGCGTCACTGACCGCACGCGTCAGTTCCAGGTCAAAGCCGGAGCGGGTACCGTCACGGTCCATGCTGGTCAACAGCAGTTCACCGGCGCCTTCTTGCACCATCCGCTCGGCCCATTCGACCACGTCGAGGCCGGAGTCCTTGCGTCCGCCGTGGGTGTAAACCCGCCAGCGCGGTGGCTCCTTGCGCCGGCTGACACGCTTGGCATCGATGGCGACAACGATGCATTGCTTGCCGTAGAGGTCCGAGGCCTCCCGCACCACGGCGGGGTTTTCCACCGCGGCGGTGTTGATCGCCACCTTGTCGGCGCCACTGCGCAACAGGCGGCGCACGTCGTTGGGGCTGCGAACGCCCCCGCCGACGGTCAACGGAATGCTGATCTCGCTGGCGACCTGCTCCACCACCGGGTACAGGGTTTCGCGCCGCTCGGCACTGGCCGTGATATCCAGAAACACCAGTTCATCGGCCCCCTCGGCGTCATAGCGACGGGCCACTTCGACGGGGTCTCCGGCGTCCCGGATATCAACAAACTTGACGCCTTTGACGACCCGACCGCGATTGATGTCGAGACAGGGAATGATGCGTCGGGCCAGGCTCACTCAGCACTCCCGTTCAGGCGCGCATGGCACTCGGCCAGATCCAGCGCACCTTCGTACAGCGCGCGACCGATGATGGCGCCGGTGACACCGGAGGGCTCCAGTTCCTTCAGCAGGTCGATATCGGCCATGCCGCTGACGCCGCCGGAAAGAATGACCGGGATGGCAATGTTTTCTGCCAGTTCGCGAGTCGCCTCGGCGTTCACGCCCTGCATCATCCCGTCCTTGGCGATATCGGTGAACACGATGGCCATGACCCCGTCGGCCTCGAAGTGCTGCGCCAGGTCAATCACGTCATGGTGACTGAGCTTGGACCAGCCTTCGGTCGCCACCTTCCCGTCCTTCGCATCCAGGCCCACGATGATGTGGCCCGGAAACTCGACGCAGAGGTCACCGATAAAGTGCGGTGCGGTCACCGCACGGGTGCCGATGATGCAATAGGTCACACCCGCATCCAGCAGCATTTCGACGTGATCTTCCTCGCGGATACCTCCGCCGACCTGCACGGGAATTTCGCCGGCCACTTCACAGATCTGGCGAATGGCTTCCAGGTTGACCGGCTCACCGGCGGTCGCGCCATCGAGGTCCACTACATGCAGGCGCTGCGCACCGGCATCCAGCCATTTGCGCGCCATTTCCACCGGGCTGCTGGAAAACACCGTGACGTCTTCCATATCGCCCTGCCGCAGGCGTACGCACTCACCGTTCTTGATATCAATTGCGGGTATCAAAAGCATCAGGCTTCACCGTCCCAATTTACGAAATTTGCCAACATCTGCAGCCCGTTTCGCCCGCTTTTTTCGGGGTGAAACTGGGTCGCGAAAACGCGGTCACGCAGCAGCACGCTGCAGAAGCGCTCGCCGTACTCCGTTGTGCCGAAGACATGGTCCTCTTGCAGCGGCTGCGCGAAATAGCTGTGCACGAAATAGAACCAGCTATCCTGGTCAATGTTGCGAATCAGGGGGTGATCGCGCAGGAAGTGCACCCGGTTCCAGCCCATGTGCGGCACCTTGCGCCGGTAATCCTGCCCCGGAGCCAGTGGCGCCGGTTCCGGGAAGCGGGTCACCCGCCCGGGGAACACGCCCAGGGCATCCACACCGCTGTTTTCCTCGCTGTATTCCAGCAGCACCTGCATGCCCAGACAGATTCCCATGAGCGGGGTTTCACCGAGCTTTTCACGGACAAAATCCGTCAGTTCCAGCCGCTCGAGTTCGGCCATGCAATGGCGCACTCCGCCCACGCCGGGCAGCACCAGGCGGTCCGCCTTGGCCAGCCGGTCCGGATCGTAACTGAGTTCCACACGCCGGTCCGGCGCGACGCGTTGCAGCGCGCGTGTAAGGGAATGCAGGTTTCCCATCCCGTAGTCGATGACACCAATCGTCGCCATGCTGTTGTCCGTTAGGTAAAGCGCTGATTACCGGCTTAGAGCGAGCCCTTGGTCGAGGGAATGACATCGGCCTGACGCGGGTCCGGCGTGACTGCCTGACGGAGTGCGCGACCGAATGCCTTGAAGATCGTTTCGGCGACGTGGTGGGCATTGATGCCCTTGAGATTGTCGATATGCAGGGTGACACCGGCATGATTGACAAACCCCTGGAAGAACTCTCGCAGCAGGTCCACGTCGAACTGGCCGATGCGCGCACGCGGCCATTCCACTTCGTAGAACAGGCCCGGACGACCGCTCAGATCCACGACCACCCGGCTCAGCGCCTCATCCAGCGGGATGGTCGCCGCACCGTAGCGGGTCAGCCCGCGCTTGTCGCCCCACGCACTGGCCATGGCCTGCCCCAGCGTAATGCCCACATCTTCGACAGTGTGGTGGTCATCAATCTCCAGGTCGCCACGGGCGGAAATGTGCAGATCGATCAGTCCATGGCGCGCGATCTGGTCCAGCATATGGTCCAGAAAGGGAACACCCGTGCTGATTTCTCGGGTGCCGTCGCCATCGAGATTCACAGTGATCTCGATTTGGGTTTCGCTCGTGTTGCGAGCCACAGTTGCCTGTCGGGCCGACATGGGGACGGGGACATTTCGTGATTAGGGTCGGCAAGGATACCCCTGCCGACACCGCGGCGTCACATTTGTTTTCGCCTGCGGAAATCGCCCGCAGCGCGGCTAATCCTCCAGGATCAGCGTGACCGGTCCGTCATTGCACAGACTGACCTGCATGTCCGCGCCGAACACCCCGCTTTGAACCTTCAGGCCGCTGGTGGCCAGTTGCCGGACGAATTCGCTGAACAGCGGTGCGGCCACGCCGGGCTGCGCCGCCGTGCTGAAGCTGGGCCGACGCCCGCTGCGGGTGTTGGCGTACAAGGTGAAGTTGGGCACCACCAGCAGGTCCCCACCGACATCACGAATACAGCGATTCATTTTTCCGGCGGCGTCCTCGAAGACCCGATAACCCAGCAGCCGCTCCGCCATGCGTCCGATTCGGACCGCGTCATCGTCGGGCGCGAACCCGGCCAGCAGAACCAGCCCGCGCCCGGTCGCTGCCCGCTGCTCTCCATCAATGTGCAAGGCCGCCTCGCGAACCCGCTGCAATACGACCTTCATGGCCAATCCGTCGGCTGAAATCGGAAATATCCTACAAGGTCGATCCAGCTTCTCAGACATACAGCCCGGGGCCGGCACGCGAAACTGTCTCCAGTCGTTCTCGGAGAGAGACGACAGCAGCCAGCAGGCTGCTCGTTGTAAAACGGTTCTCCAGCCGGTCCCTACAAGGACCAGCAACCCCAAGGTTCTCCAGCCTAGCATGACAAAAACCCGGCTTTTGCCGGGTTTTTTTTGCCCGCTTGCAACGCCCTTTCAGCCTTGTAAGCATTTTCCTACAGAGATTGTCGGAATGTCGGCAAGCATGGAAAAGAAGACGGTGGCATCATTTCTGCATCGAATCACGGATGATTCTTTAGCGGGCTTGCCCGCAGCGCTTAACGGCGCACCGTCGGGACGCGATGAGGACATCGCCCCTGACACCCAAGGTTCTCCAGCCTAGCATGGCATTAACCCGGCTTTACGCCGGGTTTTTTTTGCCTGCGATATGCTCAAGCCCTTGTTGACCCGGGGACACATTCCATGAAACGTCGCGACCTTCTCGCACTGGGTGCCGCTGCCGGCACACTCTCCCTTGCGGCCTGCCGCAACGATGCCACCGAATGCGCGCCGGGCTCGGCTGCGGCCACCGCCACGCCGGGCAAGCCCATCGAATGGAAGATGTACACCACCTGGCCACGCAACTTCCCCGGGCTGGGCACCGGGGCGGCATACCTGGCGGAACTGATCGGCCGCCTCAGTGCGGGACGGCTCACCGTCACGCTGTACGGTGCCGGCGAACGGGTCCCGGCCATGGAAGTCTTCGACGCGGTGGCTCGTGGCAGCGCCCAGATGGGCCACGGCGCCGCCTATTACTGGAAGGGCAAGGCCAACGCGGCCCCCTTCTTCACCTGTGTACCGTTTGGCTTCACCGCCGCCGAACAGAACGCCTGGCTGGAATTCGGCGGCGGCATGGAACTCTGGCGCGAGCTGTATGCGCAGTTCAACCTGGTGCCGTTTGCCGCAGGCAACACCGGCACACAGATGGGGGGCTGGTTCCGCAAGCCGGTAAAAACACTGGCCGACCTCAAGGGCCTGAAGATGCGCATGCCGGGTCTTGGCGGCGAAGTTCTGGCGCGTCATGGCGTCGCCACCGTCAATATCCCGGGCGGGGAGATTTTCACGGCCCTGTCGACCGGCACCATTGATGCCACCGAGTGGGTCGGCCCCTACAACGATCTGGCATTCGGCCTCTACAAGGCCGCAAAGCACTATTACTACTCGGGCTGGCACGAGCCGGGCCCCACGCTGGAAGCCATCGTCAACAAGGATGCCTACGCGGCGCTCCCGGACGACCTGCAGGCCATCGTCGCCACCGCCGCGGCCGCGACCAATGTCCGCATGCAGAGCGAATATGTTGCCCGCAACCAGCAGGCGCTGGACACCCTGATCAATGAACACGGGGTCGTGCTGCACGCCTGGCCTGATGACATCATCACTGCGCTGCGCGAGACCTCCAAAACCGTGCTGGCCGAGTTTGCCGCCACCGACCCGTTCACCGCACGGGTCTACGAGTCCTACAAGGCTTTCCGGACCCAGACAGCAGCGTCCACACGCATCGCCGAGGAACATTTCCTCGCCAGCCGCGGCTAGGCAAGCATGGCTTTCTGGCGTCACCCGCTGTCGGGCAGCCTGCTGCTGTTTCTCGCTTGCTGGCTGTTTTTCGGCGCGCTCATCAACGCCCGGGACATGCAGGACTTCAACCTTCAGCACATCGGCATCGAAGCCATCGTCGAGCGCCATCACCTGTGGCTGGAAGGCTCCCCGACCCCGCAACTGCAAACGCGCGGTGATGTCTTTCAATATAACGGTCACACCTATGCCGCAAAGCAACCCGGGCAGTTTCTGTTCGGGGCCGCGGCCTACCGGGTGGCCTCGGCCTTCGGCCTGAGCTACCGCGCCGATTATGTCCGCACGGCCGCCTGGGTCACCTTCGGCTCGGCCTCACTGCTGCTGGCGCTGGGGATCACGGCCATCCAGCGCACCTCGCAACGCTGGCTCGGAGATTACGGCCTGCAACCACTGAGCTATCTCACGGCACTGGCGGCCGCCGGTGGCACCACCTTGCTCGCCTACTCCGGCCTGCCGCACCACGACCTGATCGCCGCGGCCCTGCTGGTGTGCGCGGCCAGCGGCGCCTACGCAGCCAGCCAGGAACGCCAGCGCGGGTGGGCGCAGGTGCGGGCGCTGCTCGCCGGGCTGTGCCTGGGCCTCACGCTGACCACCTCGATGCTGCCATTCTTCAGCGCCGTCGTGGTTGCGGTATATGCCGTCGCCATCCTGACCTGGAGCGAACGCGCCGCCCTGCTGACGGGGGGTATCGCGGGCCTGTTGCCCTTGCTGCTCTACAACTACGCAAGCTTTGGCAATCCCTTGCTGATGGCCAATGTCGCCGGCAACTTCAACGACACCTTCTGGCATTTCGACCTGCAGAACGTCCAGGAGAAAGCCGGCTTCTACCTGCGCATGACACTGCAGCACGCACCGCTGGTGATGCTGGGCTTCATCGGTCTCGTCCTGCTGCCGCGACACCTGAGCGGCGAAAAGCTCATGCTCGGTGGCGCCAGCGTGGCACTCGTCGCCTACCTCCTCGGCATCGAAACGGTGGGTCACTGCCAGTTTGGCCCGCGCTACCTGCTGCCGGTCATCCCGCTGTTGCTGCTCGGGCTCAATGGGCTGTGGCTGAGTCGACTGCGCGGCCTGGGTTACGCCCTGACGCTGATGCTGGGCAGCTACGGCCTGCTGATCAACCTCGGCGGCACCCTGGGCGGCAGCATGTACTGCACCTGGTGGGAGTTCGGGGGCGCGCGGCGCTGGGAGTCGCTCATCCACGGCAGTGTCCCGGAGCTGCCGTTGCAGTTCCTGCTGTGGCCGGCTGCCGGCATGGGCCTGCTGCTGGCGGCATGGGTCTGGCGCTATTCGCGTACCGCGCAGTCCTGAGCCTGATCACGCATTTCGAAATACAGGCGGGCCAGCCCAAACTCCGACGACCAGAACTGTGGCGGCACCCGGCCCCGGAACCAGTCGGTTGAACGCGCGGCGTAATCCCCGAAATAGGCGATGCCGAACCGCCCACCAGCAAGCAGCGCCACAACCAGCAAGACACCAACCGCGCCCTTGAGCGCAGCCGGGGGGCGCGACTGCAGCAGCGCTGCGACCGCCAGCCCCGACCACAGCAGCAACGGCCCTACCGCGCCCAGACTGCGCAGGGCATGGGGGAGCCCCTCCCAGGTCAGCGACGCCGCCATCAGGCCGGCAAGAAACAGCCCGATCAGCAGCAGCGATTCGCGCGAGCGGACAAACCCGGGGACCAGCGCGCCCGCCAGCACGAAAACTGTCACACCCACCGGCCCCACCACACCGCCAAAGCCGATGCTGTGACGCAGATTGCTGTCGCCATGCAGGAACAGGAACTCCGGACTCAGGTGCGCCCCCAGATTTTTCAGGGCGACCAGCGGCAGATCAATGGCCTGATACCCCTGACTGCGCATCCAGCCGGCATTCCAGATGGCAAGCCTGTCCCCGCGACCGGCAAAGCCGCCCCCCTCCAGATACATGTGCAGCAGCGGCAGCAGGGCCAGCAGCATGACCAGCAGCGGCAGCAACAGCCACCAGCCCACCCGCCGCCAGGGGCAGTCGATGGCCAGGACCAGCACACCGGAAATCAGCATCTGCACCCGCACCGGCGGGTAGGCATAGGCCGCTGCGACAGCCGCCAGCCCGGCGCAGGTCCACAAGCTCACGCTGCTCGCCCGCGGCAACCGCGGATGGCGCCCCCACCAGTACAGGGTCAGGGCCACGGCCCACCAGCTGGCGCCCATGACCGGATCCCAGAACACCCGGGTCGCGGTAAACCACCAGGGCTGCGAAAAACCCACCAGCAGTGTCAGCAGCACCGCCATGCCCGACCGGCTGAGCCAGCCCACCAGCCCCGCAATCAGGCCCACCACCACCACCCCGTGCAGCACCGAAAAACTGCGCAGCGCCGCAATCGACTCGCCGAATACCTGGCTCCATCCCGCTGCCGGGTACAACAGCGTTGGCGACGCCTGGCCCCCACCGAGTACCTCGGCATACAGGGGGTAGGGTTGCCCGCGGGCATCGGTGCCATCCTGCGCCAGACACAGCACCTGCGCTGCAATGGCAGCCTCGTCGATGTAGAAGCCATCCGGCACCGCAGCCAGTTGCCAGAAGCGTGGCAGCAACAGCGCCAGGCTCGCCAGCCCGAGCAGCAACAGCCAGCTGCGGCTCCAGCGTGGTGGCCGCTCGCAGCGATCATCCGTCGCAGTGGGCACCGGTGTTAGCGGGAGCGGGTCGTGCACCTGCCGCTCAGCCGAAAATGGCCTTGCGAATCAGACCCCGGTATGCGGCGAAGGGCAGCAGCCGGCGCAGGGCCAGCAGGCCCTTGGCATCGGCCCCCACGACATAACGCAAACGCTCGCCGCCGTCGGTCGCCGCCTTGAAAATGGCCGCGGCCACCACGGCAGGTGACGCGCCCTTGTCGCCGGCCGCATTCATGGTCTTGAAGCCACGATCCACCAGTTCGTTGTAGGCCGTGAGCTCACGGTCATGAACAAATTCATTGCTGCGACCATAGAAGTCGGTCTTGATCGCTCCCGGCTCGATCACCCGCACCCGGATGCCCTGCGGTGCCAACTCATAGGCCAGCGACTCGGAAAATCCGTCAACCGCCCATTTGGTCGCGTGATAGACGGAGAAAAACGGAAAAGTCGTCCGCCCGCCCATCGAGGCCACATTGATCAAGGCACCACGGGTTTCGCGCAGTACCGGGATCACCCGGCGACTCACGGCCATCAGCCCGAACACGTTGGTATCGAACTGCCGCCGGATTTGCGCCTCGTCCATGGACTCGAAGGTACCTGTCAGGCCGTATCCGGCGTTGTTCACCACGGCATCCAGCGCGCCGAAGCGGCCCTTGGCCGTGATCAGCGCGGCCTCGATGGACTGCTCGTCGGTGACATCCAGTGGCGCCACCAGCAGCCTGTCGTGTGCCGCCAGTGTGGATGCTTCCGGATTGCGCATGGTCGCCACCACATTCCAGCCGCGCGCCAGAAAGAGTTCCGCGGCTGCTTTGCCGATTCCCGTGGATGCGCCCGTGATCAGTACGCTCTTGCTCATCGTGTTCCCCTGTTTGTGGCACCGGCGTGTTTTCCGCAGGTGCCTGTCCCTGAATGCCGTTCATTCTAGGCGCGTGGGCAATTTCCGTCGGAACCCCGGCGCGATTGCTACCATGCCCGCTCAATTGCCGATGCCGATGCCTGTGACAGGCCTTTCCGCCGACGACCTCTCTCCCATCCTGGATGGCCTGAACGACGCGCAGAACCAGGCGGTCACGGCACCGGCCGAACACCGCTTGGTGCTCGCGGGCGCCGGCAGTGGGAAAACCCGGGTGCTGACCCACCGCATCGCCTGGCTGATGCAGGTAGAGCGTGTCTCTCCCTGGGGCATCCTGGCCGTCACCTTCACCAACAAGGCCGCCGCCGAAATGCGCGCCCGTCTGGCCGCCCTGATCGGCCCCCCGGCCGAACAGATGTGGGTCGGAACCTTTCACGGCATCGCTCACCGTCTGCTGCGCCGGCACTGGGAGCAGGCCGAGCTTCCGCAGTCATTCCAGATCCTGGACTCGGACGACCAGTTGCGCTTCATCAAGCGCCTGCTGAAGGCCAGCAACCGGGATGAAGGCGCGTACCCTCCGCGCGCCGTGGCCGGCTTCATCAATCGCAACAAGGAAGAGGGCCTGCGCCCGGAGCATGTCGACCCGCAAGGCGACTTCGCCGCCGGCGAATTGCGCGAGATTTACGCCGAATATGAAGAGGCGCGCCTGCGCGCCGGCGTGGTGGATTTCGCGGAGTTGCTGCTCCGTGCGCACGAGCTGTGCCGGGATGTTCCGGAAATCCAGGCCCAGTACCGGCGTCGCTTCGGGCACATCCTGGTCGACGAATTCCAGGACACCAACGCCCTGCAGTACGGCTGGCTGCGCGTGCTGGCCGGCCCCACCGGCAAGGTCTTCGCCGTCGGCGATGATGACCAGTCGATCTACAGCTTCCGCGGCGCCCAGGTTGGCAACATGCTGACCTTCGAGCGCGACTTCCCCGGCGCCGCACTGATCCGGCTGGAGCAGAACTACCGCTCCACCGGCAATATCCTCGGTGCGGCCAATGGGCTGATCTCCGGCAACGCCTCCCGCCTGGGCAAGGAGCTGTGGACCGACGCCGGCGAAGGCGTGCCCGTCCAGCTGTTTGCCGCCTACAACGACCACGAGGAAGTGGACTATGTCATCGGGCGCATCCGTCAGCATGTCGAGCAGGGCGGCAATCGCGCCGATTGCGCGATCCTGTATCGCTCGAATGCCCAGTCACGGCTGTTCGAGGAACGCTTTGTCCGCGAGCGGATGCCCTACCGGGTCTACGGCGGCCTGCGCTTTTTCGAACGCGCCGAGATCAAGGATGCGCTGGCGTACCTGCGCCTGACCGACCTGCGTGACGACGACACCGCGTTCGAACGCGTGGTCAACCTGCCAACCCGCGGCATCGGCGCGACCACGCTGGACAAGGTGCGCCAGTACGCCCGCAGCCA
>JBFHON010000060.1:0-11380 GCA_041593295.1 Oceanococcaceae bacterium
GGCTAGGCGCGTGGCAGTGTGACCCCACGCTGGCCCTGGTACTTGCCTTCGCGATCGGCGTAGGAGGTCGCACACACTTCGTCCGACTGCAGGAACAGCATCTGCGCCACGCCTTCATTGGCATAGACCTTCGCCGGCAGCGGGGTGGTGTTGGAGAACTCCAGCGTCACATGCCCTTCCCACTCGGGTTCCAGCGGCGTGACGTTGACGATGATGCCGCAGCGGGCGTAGGTGCTCTTGCCCAGGCAGATGGTCAGCACATCCCGGGGAATCCGGAAATACTCCACCGTGCGGGCGAGCGCAAAGGAGTTCGGCGGGATGATGCAGGTATCCCCTTCAAAGCTCACGAAGCTGTCATCGGAGAAGTTTTTCGGATCCACCACGGCCGAGTTGATGTTGGTGAAGATCTTGAACTCGTTGGCGCAACGCACGTCGTAGCCGTAACTGGACACCCCGTAACTGACCAGACGGCTGCCATCCTGGCCCGTACGCACCTGGCCTTCGGCGAAGGGTTCGATCATGCCTTTGCGGGATTGTTCGATGATCCAGCGGTCCGACTTAATGCTCATAGTGTGGTGTTGTTACTCGACGACAATCTCGGGGAATTCTGCCGCACCGGCAGCGACCAGGGCGGCAGCGGCGCGACGGGCGATCTTCAGGTAGCGACCGGCCGCTTCGGATTCGGGCGATGACACCACGGTGGGTGCCCCGCCATCCGCCTGGGCGCGAATGGCCCCGTCCAGCGGCAGGCTGCCCAGCACAGGCACATGGTACTCGGTGGCCAGCCGCTCGGCGCCGCCCGCATCGAAGATGGCATCAACATGCCCACAGTGGCTGCAGGTGTGGCCGGCCATGTTTTCGACCACGCCCAGCACGGAAACACCGACTTTTTCGAACATGCGCAATCCCTTGCGCGCGTCCAGCAGGGCGATTTCCTGCGGCGTGGTCACGATCACCGCGCCGCTGACCGGAATCCGCTGCGCCAGTGACAACTGGGTATCCCCGGTTCCCGGCGGCAGGTCGATGATCAGGTAGTCCAGCGCCGGCCAGGCGGTTTCGGTCAGCATCTGCTGCAGGGCCTGGGTCACCATCGGTCCGCGCCAGATGGTCGGATCCGCCGGGTCGACCAGCAGGCCGATCGACATCATGACGATGCCGTGAGCGGAGACCGGCTTCATGGCCTTCTGCTCGATGATCTCCGGTTTCTGGCCCTGCACACCCAGCATCTGGGGCTGGCTGGGGCCATAAATGTCGGCATCCAGCATGCCGACGGCGGCGCCTTCGGCGGCCAGCGCCAGCGCCAGGTTGACCGCCACCGTGGATTTGCCGACCCCGCCCTTGCCGGAGGCGACAGCAATGATGTTCTTGATGCCGGGATAGGGCTTCAGCGCGCCCTGCACCGACTGCGCAGCCACCGCCCAGCCGAGGTTCACCTGCGGCCGCTGGCCCAGGGACTTCTCGAGAAAACCGGCGATCTGCCCCGAGAGCACCGGCGCCCAGCGCCCGCAGGGTATCGGCAATTCGATGCTGACAGCACTGGCGGAAATCTCGCGCAGGCCGTCGGCCAGCAACGGGGCCAGCCAGGATTCGGGGTAGGTATTTAACGTCGCACGGACAGTTTCGATCTCCACAACCGCTCAAGATCTGGAATCAGGCCCGCAATGGTATGGCAAAATTGTCTGTTCGATTGCGCCCGCCGCCAAAGGCTTACCGATGCGTCGCGTCCTGCTGACCAGTGCCCTCCCCTATGCCAACGCCCCGCTGCACCTGGGGCATATCCTTGAAGTCGTCCAGGCGGATGTATACGCCCGGGCCTTGCGCCTGGAAGGGCACGAGGTGCGCTACATCTGCGCAAACGACGCGCATGGCACCCCGATCATGCTGCATGCCGAGAAGCAGGGGTTGAGCCCGGAAGAGCTGGTCACGCAGATCAGCAGCGAGCACCAGCGCGATTATGCGGATTTCCTGATCGAGTTCGACAATTTCCACTCGACCCACAGCGCCGAGAACAAGGCCGCCCTGGATCGCATCTTCACGGCCCTGTCGGAGGCCGGCCACATCGAGAGCCGCGAAATCCAGCAGGCCTGGGACCCGGTCAAGGGCATGTTCCTGCCCGACCGCTACATCCGCGGCACCTGCCCGCGCTGCGGGGCCGAAGACCAGTACGGCGATGCCTGCGAGAAATGCGGCGCCACCTACGATCCGCTCGACCTGATCAACCCGCGCTCGGCGCTGACCGGCGCCGAGCCCGAGCAGAAGCCCAGCACGCACTACTTTTTCAAGCTGGGCGACTTCGAGACCTTCCTGCGCGACTGGCTGCAAAGTGCCGACCTGCAACCGGCGGTGCGCTCGAAACTGGCGGAATGGTTTGAAGCCGGGCTCAAGGACTGGGACATCTCCCGCGACGCGCCCTACTTCGGCTTCGAAATCCCCGGCGCACCCGGCAAGTACTTCTATGTCTGGGTCGATGCGCCGATGGGCTACATCGCCAGCTGGATGGACCTGCTGCAGCGCGAAGGTTCAGACGACCCCTGGGCCGCCTGGACCCCGGGCAGCGATACCGAGATCGTGCACATCATCGGCAAGGACATCACCTACTTCCATGCGCTGTTCTGGCCGGCCATGCTGCAGGGAGCCGGGCTCAAGCCACCGTCGGCCATTCATGCCCACGGCTTCCTGACCATCAATGGCGAGAAGATGTCCAAGTCACGCGGCACCTTCATCACGGCCCGCCGCTACCTGGACAACCTGCCCGCCGAGTTCCTGCGCTACTACTTTGCCGCCAAGCTCAGCGCCGGGGTGGACGACATGGACCTGAACCTGGATGACTACAAGGCCCGGATCAACTCGGACCTGATCGGCAAGTACGTCAACATCGCCGCCCGCTGCGCCGGTTTCGTCAAGAAACGCGGCGACGGCGTGCTCAGCGACACCCTCGACCAGCCAGAACTGGTTGCCGAGTTCGCCCAGGCCGGCGATGCCATCATGGACGCCTACCGCAAGCGGGAGAACGGCCAGGCCATTCGCCTGATCATGGCGCTGGCCGACAAGGCCAACACCTATGTGGCCGATCGCGCCCCATGGTCGCTGGCCAAGGATCCGGAGCGCGAAGGCGAGGTGCTGCCGGTGTGCACCACCGCGCTGAACCTGTTCCGCCTGCTCAGCCTGTACCTGTCCCCGGTCCTGCCGCAGACCACGACCCGGGTGGCCGAATGGCTGCACGGCCTGCCCCGCTGGGATGATCGCGCACAGGCGCTTGCCGGCGTGCCGATTGCCCCATACTCCAACCTGCTGCAACGCGTGGACGAGCAGGCCCTGGAACAACTTTCATAACTTTTGGTTATTTAAATAACGAAATTCCATTCGTTTAATGAATAACCGCAGCCGTTTCGGCGACAATAGGGAGCTATGACCGAAGCCTGGATCATTCTGATCAGCACCGTGCTGGTCAACAACTTCGTACTGGTCCAGTTTCTGGGCCTGTGCCCGTTCATGGGCGTGTCCCGGAAACTGGACACCTCCACGGGCATGGCTTTGGCCACCACTTTCGTCCTCACGCTCTCTGCGGCCAGCTCCTGGCTGGTCGAACACTGGCTGCTGCAACCACTGGGGCTGGAGTACCTGCGCACCCTGAGCTACATCGTCGTGATTGCCGCCATGGTGCAGCTGACCGAAATGTGGGTCCGCAAGTCCAGCCCGCTGCTGCATGAAGTGCTCGGCATCTACCTGCCATTGATCACCACCAACTGCGCGGTGCTTGGCGTGGCCCTGCTGAACGTGCGCAAGGAACTGAGCTTTTCCGAGGCCGTGCTGTACGGGTTCGGCGCGTCGGTCGGCTTTTCGCTGGTGCTGATCCTGTTTGCCGGCATTCGCGAGCGCATTGTTGCTGCGGATGTCCCCAAGGCCTTCCAGGGCGCGCCCATCAGCCTGATCACGGCCGGCCTGATGTCGCTGGCCTTCATGGGCTTTTCGGGGCTGGTCTGATGCTGCTCTCCCTTCTCGCTTTCGGTGGACTGGCAACCCTGATCGGCGTGGCCCTGGGCGTCGCGGCCGTGCGCTTTCGTGTCGAGGGCAACCCGCTGGTTGACCAGATCGACGCGATCCTGCCGCAGACCCAGTGCGGCCAGTGCAGCTACCCCGGCTGCCGGCCCTACGCCGAGGCCATTGCGGCTGGCGACGCCGATATCAACCAGTGCCCGCCCGGTGGCGAGGACGGCGTGATTGCACTGGCGGAACTGCTGGGCCGGGAAGCCAAGCCGCTCAACCCGGAAAACGGCGTCGCGCAGGAAAAACCGCTCGTCGCCTTCATTGACGAATCGTGGTGCATCGGCTGCACGCTGTGCATTCAGGCCTGCCCGGTGGATGCCATCGTCGGGGCCAACAAGCTGATGCACACGGTGATCGCCGCCGAATGCACCGGCTGCAAGCTGTGCCTGCCGCCCTGCCCGGTGGACTGCATCGAACTGCACGAAATTCCCCCCACCACCAAGAGCTGGACCTGGCCCGAGCCGGCAACCACGCCAGCAGGTAACGCCTGATGTTCGGGCGCAAGAAAGCCGGGTTCCCCGGCGGAATCGTTCTCGACGGGCACAAGCTCTACGGCGAAGCCGGGCGCACCCGTGCGGCACCGATCCCCGCCGAGCTGATCTACCCGCTGGAGCAGCACATCGGCCAGGCCGCCCGCCCGGTGGTCGCAGTTGGCGACAAGGTACGGCGTGGCGATGTGCTGGCCCGCGCCGACGGCTTTGTCTCCGCACCGGTTCATGCCAGCACCTCGGGAACGATCACCGCCATCGAAATCCGTCCGGTGCCGCACAGTTCGCAGCTGCCGGCAACCTGCATCGTGCTGACGGCTGACGGCGAGGACCGCAGCCGCACCGAACCGCTGTGGCCGGTAGTGGCCACACCGGAAGCGCTGACCCATGAGCAGCTGATCAGCATCGTGCGCGAAGCCGGGATCGTCGGGCTTGGCGGCGCCGGCTTCCCCTCGGCGGTGAAACTGAACCCCAAGGACACGGCGCGCGTCGACACGCTGATCCTGAACGGTGCCGAATGCGAGCCCTACATCTCCTGCGACGGCGCGGCGATGCTCGAGGATGCCGAAGCCATCGTGCGCGGCGCGGTCTTGCTGAAAAAGCTGATCAAGGCCCGTCAGGTGCTGATCGGCATCGAAGACCAGAACCGGCAGGCGCTGGCCACGATGCAGGCCGCCTGCAAGACCGTGGGTGACCGCTGCGTACTGGTCCGCGAAGTCGCCACCCGCTACCCCCAGGGCGGGGAAAAGCAGCTGATCCAGTCACTGACCGGGCAGGAAGTGCCCAGTGAAGGCCTGCCCATCGATATCGGCATCGTGGTGCACAACGTGGGCACCGCGGCCGCGATCTGGCAGGCGGTCACGACCGGCCAGCCACTGACCGAACGCATCGTCACCGTCACCGGCTCGGGCGTGCACGACCCCGCCAACTTGCGGGTGCGCATCGGCACCCCCATTCGCACGTTGATCGACGCCTGCGGTGGCTACCGCACCCAGCAAGGGCTGCGACTGCTGATGGGCGGCCCGATGATGGGTGTGGACCTGGCCGACGACAGCTTGCCGGTGGTCAAGGCCACCAACTGCATTCTTGCCGGCACCCGCGACGACCTGGCGCCGCCCCCTGACCCGATGCCCTGCATTCGTTGCGGAGACTGCGTGGATGTCTGCCCGGCCAGCCTGCTGCCACAGCAGCTGTACTGGCACGCGCGGGCGCACGAGTTTGACAAGGCACAGACGCTGAACCTGTCGGACTGCATCGAGTGCGGCTGTTGCGCCGAGGTCTGCCCGTCAAACATCCCGCTGGTGCAGTTCTACCGTTTCGCCAAGACCGAAATCCGCGTCGCAGACCAGGAACGCCGCAAGGCCGACCAGGCCCGGGCCCGGCATGAGTTCCGTGCGGAGCGGCTGGAGCGCGAAAAGCAGGCCAAGGAAGAAGCCCGCCGACGCAAGCGCGAAGAACTCGCCGCCCGTCAGGCTGCGCAGAAGGCTGCCGAAGCCGCGGCCCCGGAAAAACCGGACAACGACGGTGCACCATCCCCGGCAGTGCAGGCCGCCCTGGAAAAAGCCCGCCAGCGCCTGGCCGCCGAAACGGCGGAAACCGGCCCGGACGGCAAGGAAGACAAGACATGATCGTGTCGAGCCCCTGGCTGCACAAGAAACGCGGCGTCGACGCGGTGATGCGCGACGTGCTGCTGGCGTTGATCCCCGGCGCGGCTCTCTCCAGCGTGCTGCACGGGCCCGGCGTGCTGTGGAACCTGCTGCTGTGTGTGGCGGCGGCCCTGCTTGCCGAAGCGACGCTGCTGCAGATGCGTGGCCGCCCGGTACGCCGTCACCTGCTGGACCTGTCCGGCACCCTGACCGCCGTCCTGCTGGCGCTGTCACTGCCCCCGTGGCTGCCGTGGTGGCAACCGGTGCTGGGCACGCTGTTCGCCATCGTTCTGGGCAAGCAGCTCTTCGGCGGGCTGGGCTACAACCCCTTCAACCCGGCCATGCTCGGGTATGTGGTGCTGCTGATCAGCGTACCGGTGAACATGTCGGTCTGGCCGGGCCACGAAGCGCACGGGGCCATGCCCTGGTCCTACGTCTTCGGTCAGGCCGGGGTTGCCAGCCTGGACACGCTGACCGGCGCCACCCCGCTGGACACCATCCGCACCGGCCTGTCGCAGCAACAGACGCTGACCGAACTGGCCCCGGCACTGGATGCACACCACCACCTGCTGCTGGCACTGGGCTGGCTGGCAGGCGGCGCCTTCCTGCTCTGGCGGCGGGTCATCAACTGGCGCATTCCGCTGGCCATGCTCGCCGGGCTGGCAGTTCCGGCGCTGATCTTCTCCAGCATCGACCCGGACCGCTACACCGGCATCGGTTTCCACTGGCTGTACGGGGCCAGCATTTTCGGCGCGCTGTTCATCGCGACCGACCCGGTATCCGGCAGCACCACGCCGCGTGGCCGCCTGGTCTATGGCTTTGGCATCGGGTTTCTGACCTGGCTGATCCGCACCTTCGGCGGTTACCCGGACGGCGTGGCTTTCGCGGTGCTGCTGATGAACATCTGTGTGCCGCTGATCGACCAGTACACCCCCCCCCGCGTCTATGGCACCCGCCCCCGGAAAACCCCATGAGTGACGCCGCCAACGACTCCCCCCGCGAAGACGAGGCCCTGTTGCCGCGCCAGGGCGCCTGGCTGGCCAGCCGCACACTGCTGATGTTCTCGCTGGTCGCCGTCGGCCTGCTGTCGCTGATTCACCAGTTCGCTGCCCCGCGCATCGCCGCTGCCGAGGCTGCGCAGCAGCTCAAGGTGCTGCAGCAGATCCTGCCGGCCGCCAGCCATGACAACAACCTGCTGGAAGACACCCTGTCGCTGGAGCTTCCTGCGGCGATCTCCGCGCCCGGTGCGGACACGATCTGGGTGGCACGCCGGCAGGGCCGCCCAGTGGCGATGATCCTCCCGGTGCTCAGTCGCGAAGGCTACTCCGGTGATATTCACCTGCTGGTCGGCATCCAGCGGGACGGACGTCTGGCCGGTGTCCGGGTCAGCAACCACCGCGAGACACCGGGGCTGGGCGATGCCATCGAAGCCGGTAAATCCGACTGGATCCGGCAGTTCGACGGCACCTCCCTGTCTGCACCCGACAAGGCCGCGTGGAAAGTCCGCAAGGACGGCGGGGCCTTTGACCAGCTCACCGGTGCCACCATTACCCCCCGCGCCGTCGTCGCCGCCGTGCGCGGCGCGCTGGAGTTCCACACCGCGCACCACGCCGAGTTGTACGCACCCCGCTTGCCATCGCAGGAGAAACCGGAATGAGCACAACCGCTGCCATCTGGCGCAAAGGTCTCTGGGACAACAACCCCGGTCTGGTCCAGTTGCTGGGCCTGTGCCCGCTGCTGGCCGTTTCCAACACGGTCGTCAACGGCCTGGGTCTGGGGCTGGCCACCACGCTGACCCTGCTGACCTCCAACGCCACCGTGTCGGTCATCCGCAACCACACCCGGCCCGAGATCCGTATCCCGGTCTACGTGCTGGTCATTGCCGCCATCGTGACCTCCATCGAGCTGATGATGAATGCCTGGATGCACGGGCTGTATGTGGTGCTGGGCATCTTCATTCCGCTGATCGTCACCAACTGCGCGATCATCGGTCGCGCCGAAGCCTTCGCTGCCCGCAACAGCGTCAAGGACGCGGCGATTGACGGCCTGGCCATGGGGCTGGGTTTCAGTGGCGTGCTGCTCGCGCTGGGTGCGATTCGCGAGGTACTCGGCCGCGGCACCCTGCTGGCCAATGCCGACCTGATGTTTGGCCCGGTTGCCAGCAACTGGACCGTACACATTGCCGACAGCGGCTGGCTGCTGATGGCCCTGCCCCCGGGTGCCTTTCTGGTCCTGGGCTTCCTGATTGCCGGCAAGAACGCCATCGAAGCCCGGACCCCACGGGCCGAGGCGGCACCGGCAGGCGTGCCCGAAGCCGGCTAACCCCCGCAGCGGCGGAAGCCGGGATATGCTCCCTGACACCCTGTGTCCATTTCGTCGCCCATGACTGCTCCGTTACCCACGCAAAAGGTCACCGCCAACGGCATCGAGATCTGCTACGAAGACCGTCCCGGCCCGTCGCCCGACAGCCCCGTCGCCCTGCTGATCCATGGCCTGGGCTGCCAGCTGCTGCACTGGCCCGAAGATCTGATCGCCAGCCTGAATCAGCATTTCCGCGTCATCCGCTACGACAACCGTGACACCGGCCATTCCACCTGGTTCACCGGGGTCAAGGCACCTCCGATGACCGCGTGGGGCCGCCTCAGGTGGTTTCTCGGCGCGCGGGCACCGGCACCGTACACGCTCGAGGACATGGCCGCCGATGCCGTGGGCCTGCTCGATGCGCTGAACATCCCCAGGGCACACATCATCGGCGCCTCCATGGGCGGCATGATCACGCAGCTGGTGGGCATTCACTACCCGGAACGGGCGGCATCACTGACGCTGATCATGACCACCAGCGGGCGGCGTTCCAAGGGCCTGCCGCGGCCGGATGTGCTGAAGACCATCACCCAGCGCCCCCTGAGCATGGATTTCGATGTGGTCCTCGCGGCCAGCACCCGTTCCTGGAAAATTCTCAGCGGTTCGGTGCACCAGGTCCCGCATGATGAAATCGAGGCGCGCCTGCGTGCGATCCTGAAGCGCGCCCAGAACCCGGCCGGTTTCCTGCGGCACTATGCGGCCATCATGAACCAGCCCGACCGCACGCCCCAGCTGCGCACCATCGGCGTGCCCACGCTGGTTCTGCATGGCGAGGATGATGGTCTGGTCAATGTTTCCGGCGGCCGCCACCTGGCCAAGGTCATCCCCGGAGCGAAGCTGATCACGATCGCCGGCTGGGGCCACGATTTCCCCCCGTCCCTGACCGACACGCTGGTGGGTCACATTTGCGAGCACACCGGTTCCCAGCGCAGCGAAAATTCCCGCGCCGCGGCCTGAACCCGCCTGGCCTCACCGATGCAGCCCCGCATCCGCTCCCCCCATGCACAGGCGGAGTTTTTCACCAGCGAGCAATGCCACATCATCGAAATCGGCAACCAAGCCGATGACCCGGAGGTATCGGTCGCCCGCGCCCGGGTCGAACCGGGGATCAGCACGCGCTGGCACCGCCTGCGGGAAACCACAGAACGCTACTACATCCTCAGCGGCGAAGGCTGCGTCGAAGTCGGCGACCTGCCCGCCACCGCAGTCGGCGCCGGGGCCTATGTGCTGATTCCGCCGGGTGTCCGACAGCGCATCACCAACTGCGGCGAGGAGGACCTGGTTTTTCTGGCGATCTGCAGTCCGCGTTTCCGCAACGAAAACTATGAAGAGCTGGACGAAGCCGGGTTGAGCACGGCTCCGGTAAGGCCCTGACTCAACTGCGGGCGCCCGGGGGCTTGTCGTCGAGCAGGTCGGCGCGGCGACTGCGAAGGCGGGGCTTTTCAGCCAGCGCCTCCAGGGGCGAGGGCTGCGCCACCGGCGCCGGGTCGCGCTTCTTTGCCGGCCGGGGTGTGCCTTCACTGGAGCCCGCGGCTCCAGCCCCGTCGTCGCCGTGCAGCATGCGCCCGACTTCCCAGAACCCCCAGAACAGGGCCGCGTAGACGATCAGGGTCTTGATGATCAGCGCCGCCGCGCTCCATTGCGGGTGATGCTGGTCGAGATAGGCGGCAACATCGGCGTACTGCCAGGCCGTGACCAGGGCGAAGCAAACCAGAAACAGCAGCCGGATCAATCGCATTCGGTAGCGCCGCAGCAGAGCCAGCACCGCGGTCAGGCGGACAAAGCGATAGAGCGACATGGCTAGAAGAGGTTGATTCCCAGCAACGCCAGCGCCCCGAGCAGGCCGGTCTGCTTGATGTCGGCAATGACCTCCTTTTCGGCATCGGCGAGCAGGTATTCGAGGTCCTGCTCAGACATGTCCTGCTCACGCTTGCCGTGCAGGATCAGGTCCTTGCGCACACGGCGAACGGCGGCCTTGCGGATGCGCCGCTTGATCATGTGCTGCGGGAGGTATCGCGAGAGCTTGTCGAGTTCCATGCCGTCATTTAATCACGACAGCGCGCCGGTTATGGCCTTTTTTCGGGTGGTGCTTGCTAGGATTTCCGGCTTTGCACACCACGACACCCATGCAGACACTCAGCCAGCTCCTTGCCGACGCCCGTTTCCACGCCGACACGCTCGAGGCGCAGATCGACGAATGCTGGATGCAGGGACGCAGCACCTATGGCGGCATCCAGGCGGCGCTCGCGGTCACCGCCATGCTGCCGCACAGCGACGGATTCCCGATCCGCACCCTGCAGGCGACCCTGTGCGCTCCCATACCCGCCGGCCCGGTCCGGGTGCACAGCCGCATGCTGCGCAAGGGCGGCAATACCCGCCAGGTCGAAGCCCGCATCCTGCAGGATGACCAGACCCTGGCCCTGTTCATCGGCATTTTCGGGCGCGGGCGCGAGTCGGTGGTGGCCCACGACTTCCGTCACCCGGAACTGACGGATCTCAGCGGCACCGAGATGCCCTATGTGGAAGGTGTCATGCCGCAGTTTCTGCAGCAATTCCGTGCCACGCTGCTCGCCGGCCATTTCCCCGGCGCCGGCGTACCGGACATCCGGCACATCTATCGTCTGGCCCTGCAGGACGATGCCCCGCAGGCCAGCCTGCAGCATGTGCTGACCATGACGGACTACCCGCCGCCCATCGGCCTGAGCTGGATCAACACCTTCACGCCCGGCAGTACGATGACCTGGATGCTCAATTTCACCAGTCACCCCTATGCCAGCCAGGGCCTCGAGAACTGGGTGATCGATGTGCAGCTGGATGCCGCACACGATGGCTACACCC
>JBFHON010000061.1:0-11244 GCA_041593295.1 Oceanococcaceae bacterium
AAGAACGGCGGCAACGACGGCCATGGCCATGGCACCCACGTCATGCTTTCGGCTGTGAACACCGACACGGATGACGATGGCTTTGCCTTGGGCATCGCACCCGGCGCGAACCTGTTTTCCGTCCGCGCATTCAACGACGACGGTGAAGGCACTTACCTTGATGTCATTGAAGGCATCGACCATGTCATCAGCAACAAGGACACCTACAACATTCGTGTCCTCAATCTTTCGTTTGGCGCTCCGCCCCAATCGTTTTACTGGGAAGACCCGCTGAACCGCGCTGTGATGGCTGCATGGAACGCCGGCATCGTGGTTGTCGCTTCAGCCGGCAACATGGGCCCCGATGCCTTCAGCATTGGCGTACCGGCAAACACTCCCTATGTCATATCTGTCGGAGCCGTGAGCAACAATCTCACCTCAGATGATAGTAGCGATGACTTCGTCACCAGTTTTTCCTCCGCCGGACCGACCTTTGAGGCTTTTGTAAAACCCGAGCTGGTTGCTCCAGGCGACCGCATCGCGGCACCAACTTTCCCCGGCGGCGGGCTCGCGAAATCGCACCGCAGTGAGAAAGTGAATAGCGCTTACTACGCGATCTCCGGAACATCCCAGGCTGCAGCGATCACCAGCGGCGTCGCGGCCCTGCTGCTCGAGGCCAAGCCTCACCTGAGCCCCAACGACGCGAAATGCCAGCTACTGCACGCCTCGCGTGCACTGGTCACCGAAGGTGGCACGCCTCTGTATTCGGCGCTGCAGCAAGGTGCAGGCATGATCAATGCTGCTTTGGCATTAAGCAGCACGGAGAGTGGTTGTGCCAACGTCGGACTGGACCTGGAAGCCGACCTTTACGACGATGTGCATTTTCGTGGCCCCGTGTCCGAGGCCGCTAATGGTGACCTGATTATTTCGGGGCCGTCTGGAGAACCCGCCGAAAGTGGCGCGCTGGTCTGGGATGGCAGCTACAACTTCACCCAGGGATACACCTGGGGCGGCGGTGGCAACACGAGCCTGTGGGACCAGGGCTATACCTGGGGCGGTGGCGGCAATGGAGCGGAA
Organism: Oceanococcaceae bacterium; assembly: GCA_041593295.1. Taxonomy (GTDB): domain Bacteria; phylum Pseudomonadota; class Gammaproteobacteria; order Nevskiales; family Oceanococcaceae; genus MS8. Next base: position 1,057 of record JBFHON010000061.1, read on the forward strand.
CTGCTCTGGAGCAATGGCTACAGCTGGGGCGGTGGTGGAAACACCAGCCTTTGGAGTCAGGGCTACACCTGGGGCGGCGGTGGCAACGTCTCAAGTGACGGCTACACCTGGGGAGGCGGTGGCAATACCAGCCTGCAGACCAACGACTCCGCAGAGTCGGAAAGCCCGCGAAACTGAAAAGCAAAAGCCCTCATCCGCTGAGGGCTTTTTCTTGTTTGGCGCTGCAAGGCACAATGCCGCCATGGACACCAATGCCAAAGCACCCTACGGGCCCAAGGGCGACCCGGCGCATCACCTTGCACTCGCCGATCTCACAGCGGGCTACGCTCAATTGCCTGCCAACCCGACCGAACACGGCAAAGTCACCCTGATCTGCCAGCGGCGAGCTGACGGGACGCGGATCTATCCCTCATCTGCACACCTGAGCCGGTCCGAGGGACTCCATGGGGACGCATGGAGCTCGCGCCCACCGCGAGACCCGAATTGCCAGGTCACGGTCATCAATAGCGGCGTAGCCGAGCTGATCGCCAATGGCCAGCCGCTGGGACTGTTTGGCGATAACCTTTTTGTCACCCTGGACCTGTCTGACCGTAACCTGCCGGCCGGGTCCCGGTTGCAGGTGGGAACGGCCGTAGCCGAAGTCACCAGTGAGCCCCACGACGGTTGTGCGAAATTCCACGCGCGTTTCGGTGCCGCCGCACTGCGCTTCGTTCAGGACCGTCGCACGCGTAGCCGCAACCTGCGGGGTATCCACTGGCGGATCATCCAGGATGGTGACGTGCACGTCGGCTCTCCGGTTACGCTGCTGCACCGAGGTACGCCTCCTGATAGTGAATGAGTGCGGACATGCCCTGCCCCTTGTGCGCGACAACCGGGGCGCAGCATTTTCACCAGGACAAACGACGTCAGTACTGGCATTGCCGCTATTGCGATCTGGTCTTTGTCGATCCGGACCAGCTTCCCACCGCGGATGCAGAACGGCATATCTATGACCAGCATGAGAATTCACCGGAGGATCCCCACTACCGGCAATTCCTGAATCGCCTGGCGGCTCCACTCTGCGAGCGCCTCGGCCCGGACCAGATATTCGGTCTGGATTTTGGCTGTGGCCCGGGCCCTACACTCTCGGTGATGCTGCGCGAACGCGGACTGAAGGTCGTGGATTACGACCCCATCTACGCCCCCGGCGAGCCTGAAAAACAGGGACGCTATGATTTCATCACCTGCACCGAGGTCATGGAGCACTTTCATCACCCGGGGCGGGACTGGATGCGCCTGCGCCGTCTGCTCAAACCGGGCGGCTGGCTGGGGGTCATGACCAAGCTGCGCCCGGGTCAGTCAGGTTTTGCCGAATGGCACTACAAGAACGACCCCACGCATGTGAGCTTTTACAGCAGGCGGTCGTTTGAATTTCTGGCTCGGCGAGACCACTTCCGGGTGGAGTTCCCGGCAACGGATATCATCCTGCTGCAACGACACGCAACGACTTAGTCGCCGGCGGGCTTCCATGCCGGAATGCCCAGCGTAATCAGGCGCAGCTGTCGTTCGGCCAGCCTGACGAGCTCCGCCTCCGCAGCCTTGTCTGCCGTCCCCCGGTCCAGAATTTCCTCGGCAATGGCCACCATGCTGTTCACCATCAGCGATGCGACCATGTGCAGGTCCTCGGAGGGCCACTCTTTCATGTAGGGGAACCGTGCCAGTTCGATCGCAAGTTCGCTCTGGACCAGCCGGAGTTCGCGGCGGATGGCGTCGCGCACCGCGCCGCTGCCACCAAAACGCTCCGAGGCGATGAACCGGAAACGGTCGCGATGCCCGCGCACATGCTTGAGCAGCGACTTCACGAACGCGCTGATCGGGCGTTTGCTGGAACGAATATCAGTGCGAACCTCCTGCACGATCTGCCGCAGGCCACGAAAGGCCTCATCGACCAGCGCCAGACCCAGCTCCTGCATGCCCGGAAAGTGTCTGTACAAAGCCGTCGGACCAATGCCGACTTCGCGGGTCAGTTCGCGTTGCGACAGGCCATCGAAACTCTTGTTACCGTCGAGCAACCGGAAGGCCCCATCAATCAGCGCCTTGCGGGTATCGCCACGTACACTGGGTCGCCGCCCCCGGCCTGTTCGTCTTTCGCTCATCGCGCAAGTGTACTGACCGTCGTGTGCACAATCCAGCATGAAGCATGAACCGGCCCTGAGCGCCTGAAATCATCTGGAAAACGCGCACAAGCGCCCGGTCGATGTGTACACTCGTAAACCAGAAATATGAGCTTCTGCCACGCTGTCTGGCAGTGGATCTGCGAGACTCGGAACCCATGCAGCATCGCTGGCATGTGTTGCCAGCCTCCTTACCGGACCAGGACGAGACACCCATGACGAAACACGCCACTCACCCGCTGGCCGATACGCTGCTGAATACCCATGTGCAATGGATGCATGAGCGCCTGCTCGGCGATGACCTGCCCCGGGAAATCACCGACGGCCTGGATCGACTGCTGGAGATCACCAACCGGATCAAGCTCAAGGAACTGGTTCGGGTGCGTGATATCCGCAAAGTGGCCAAGAAGTACGCCTGCGACATCCAGATCGGCGGCATCATTCCGGAACTGGTCGGCGTGGTCGCCCGCGATATATACGAGCACAAGATTCACGCTGACACGACGCTGGAAGACCTGCTGCCTGACCGTCGCTTCGAGGACATCCTCGACAAGCTGCTGGAACTCAAAACGTTGCGCGAAACACTGGCCCGCAAATCGGTCAGCAACCCCATCTTTGCCTCGATGGCTGCGGAACTCCTGACGACCGGCATCGGCGAATACCTGCGCAAGGGGGGCGAGTTGTCGTCACGGGTTCCCGGCGCGCGATCTGCCTTCAAGCTTGGCAAGCGCATGGTGGAACGGGCCCGCCCCGACCTGGGCGAAGTGCTGGAGGAAAACCTGCGTGCCTTTGTGCAAAAGCAGACCGACGCCAGCCTCCGCGCCAGCGAGCGTTTCCTCGTGGACGCCCTGGCTTCGGACGAGTTTCGCGAGGTGATCACCGACATGTGGCATGCCCACAAGCATGAACGGGTATCGACCATCCGGGAGTATGCCGGCAGCCTGGATATCGAGGAATTCTTTGTCATCGGCTACGAGTACTGGCAGGAGGTGCGCGTCCACAAGGTGTTTGCGACACTGATCGTCGCCGGCATCGACGCGGTTTATCGCCAGCTGGGCCCGCGCACGCTGGGGGCCATTCTCGGTGACATCGGTATCACCACAGAAATGATGCGCGAAGACGCCCTGACCTTCGCCCCGCATGCGATCCGGGCGCTGGAAAAGAAAAAACTGCTGGAACCCCTGATCCGCGAATCGCTGGCGGACTATTACCAGTCACCGGCACTCAGCAAGGTCCTTGAGGAACACCTGCCGCAAGCGGGCGCAAAAGCCTAGTCGGAAACCTCGAAGCGATGCGCATCCCGGTTCTTGCGCGCATGTTGCGGGTCGAGTATCCGGCCATTCATCGCGACATAGACACCGGGTGACAGCGTCTGCACGGCAGCCCAGGCGAAACCGATGTTGAATTCCGCATCGCTCAACCGGAGTCCGGCCGGCTGCATGGCCCCGACGAGGACGATGGTTTTCCCCGGGATGCCGGCCAGCGCACGCCCCGTTTCCACCATGGTATCGGTACCGTGGGTAATGATGATCTTGTCCGCCGGGCTTGAACTCACCGCCTTGACGATCCGCTGACGATCCTCGTCGGTGATGTCCAGACTGTCCTTGCGCATCAGGGGCGTCACGCGAAAGACTCCGGCAACCCCGACATCCTTGAGCACGCGCAGGACCTGCGGGCTGCCAATCTGGTATTCGGACAGCGCATCAAAGTACAGCTTGTCGATGGTGCCGCCGGTGGTGAAGATTTCGATATTCATGGAAGGCTCAGCTCGGAAAATCGGCGGCATCGGGGCGCCGCCGGTGCTGCAGATTGTCCATGGATTGGAGTTTTCATGCCGGGCAGGCTTCACCCGTCATGAACCGGCAGGGCTCACTCAGTCCGCACAGCAACCCGGCAAGCATCCCGACCGTCGAATTCAGGCAGCGCCCTGCTTGAGACCCTGCGCCCGCTCATTGGCTGGCTGTTCGAGAAATTTCACGCATTCCGCAATCGTGCGGCTGATCACCGTTTGATCCCGGATCATGGCCATGCGCGGCCAGGTCGCCATTTCCCCCTGCCGAATCATCCGCCCGATATCGGTCAGTCGCGGGTTGCGGATCACCCGTGCGTAATTGCGCAGATCCAGCTGCGGCATGATGGTGATATTGCCGCGGTAATCCTGCTCCAGAATGCCGTGGATATCATCAAAACCGCGGCGCACGTTGATCATGGGGCGTGGCACGTTGACCCGAAGCATATGCAGGATGTTGCGCGCCCCAACCTTGGCCGTATCCGCAACCATATGTCGCACCGCATGCCCCAGGCTGCGGCTATGGGGGTCGCCGCTGTGCATGAAGGGCAGCACATGCGGGTTGGTCTGGCTGACAATGAAATGGTTCACGTTGAACAGCCGCCGCAGTCGCATGCGTGGCAGGTCGGATTTCAGCGAGCCATCTGCCCATCGCAGGCTCGCCATGTAGGCCTCACGCTGCCCCTTGATGTTCCGGGTCGAGAGCTGCACCGGCGGGAACAGCATCGGCACGGCACAGGAAGCCAGCACCGCTTCACGCATGTACAGGTGCGGGAAGGTCAGGTAGTTGAGCAATCGCGCCGGCTGGTTCTCGCGCACCGGACTGACGGTGATATTCATCGCCAGGCCGGAAGCCCGATACGCGTCCTCGAAGGTCACATCGGGGATATTGAAACCGATCCCCCGCCGCAACTTGTTCTGGTCCATCAAACCGCCGCGACGCCAGGCCTCGGTCAGCGGCAGCAGGCCCCAGTTTTCCGAGTGAATGTTCTGCGGGTCCAGCAGCTCTTCGGCCTGTTCGCGGGTCCGCGAGGCGATTGCCGACCCCACGATGGAGCCCGCACTGGAACCCGAAAGCACATCCGGCAGCAGGTTCTGCATGTACAGGGCACGCACCACCCCCACGTGAAAAAGCCCCAGCGTGGCACCGCCACTGAGCATCAGCGCACTGCGCCCGTAGGATTGCCCGATCGTGCGGAACAGCTCTTTTTTGTCCGCCAGCGTCACGCCCTTGAAACGCCCGTTGCAGAGCCAGCGCATGCCATCGGTCACTTCGGCAAGGTAATTCTCAATCAGCTTTTTGGTGCCGATCAGGCTGGGCCCATACAGTGCGGCGTTCCCCATATTGCCCAGGTTCCAGTGCAAGCCCTGCCGCAGCTCGTGGACCAGCGCCTCGGCCTGGTTTTCCGCACGCAGACGACGCAACTCGGCAATACGTGCGCGCACCAGCCGGAAATCGTAGTCGTGCGACTCGTCCTGTTCCTGCCATTCCCGCGCGCCGCTGTAGAGATCAATCTCTGCGGCCACCTCGAGCCAGTGCTCATAGGTCGCGACTTCGCCGAGTTCACGTCCCAGGGCACGCAGCTTCTTTTCACTCATTCGCGGATGTCTCCGGCATTTCCATTGCTTCGTCCGGATTGTGTCATGGACAGGCGCGGCATTGCTGAGGACAATCCCCGGTATGAAACAGACACTCCATGCCGAAACCTTGCTGGCACTGAAAAAAGCCGAAACCATCATCCTGGGGAAACCTGAACAGATTCGTCTGGCGTTCTGTGCACTCTTTGCGCAGGGCCACCTGCTGATCGAGGACGTGCCCGGGGTCGGCAAGACAACCCTGGCCCACGCGCTGGCCCGACTCTGTGGCCTTGACTACGGACGGGTGCAATTCACCAGCGACCTGCTGCCCGCCGATGTACTCGGGGTGTCGATCTATCACCGTGACTCCGGTGAATTCCGCTGGCAGAACGGGCCTATCTTCACCCAGCTGCTACTCGCTGATGAATTGAACCGCGCCAGCCCGAAAACGCAGAGTGCGCTGCTGGAGGCCATGGAAGAACGCGCAGTGACCACCGACGGGAAAACCCGCCCCCTGCCGTCGCCGTTCTTCGTCATCGCCACACAGAACCCGCTGGACCAGGTCGGCACCTTCGCCCTCCCCGAATCCCAACTGGATCGCTTCCTGTTGAGGCTCAGTCTGGGCTACCCGGAAGAACAGGATGAACTGGCCCTGCTTTCCGGGCAGGACCGGCGTGAAGTCCTGCATGAACTGGCTCCCGCACTCAGCCCGGACCAGCTCTCCGCAATTCAGGGCGAAGTCAGTCATCTCACCACCAGCCCGGCGCTGATCAGCTACATCCATGCGCTGATCTCGGCCAGCCGGGACCACGGTGACATCCGTCTGGGCCTGTCCCCGCGCGCCGGGCTGTCCATACGCCGCGCCGCCCAGGCCTGGGCCTGGCTGCATGAGCGCGACCACGTGCTTCCCGAAGACGTGCAAAAAGTATTCATCCCCTGTGCCGCCCACCGCCTGCATGCCCGACAGGCCCAGCACGGGCGCCATGCCGGCGAAGCACTTGCCAGCCAGATACTCGCCACCGTCGCCATCCCCTGATCGACAGCGACCGCCGATGAACCCCTACACCTGGCTTACCCGGCAATGGAGCGCGCGTGTCGACGACTGGATCGCACGACACCACCCCCGGCGCGCGGGTGAGCACGCCATCAACCGCAAGCGGATTTACATCCTGCCGACACGTGGCGGGTGGGTGTTCGCGATCATGAGTCTGGTCGTCCTGCTCGCGGCCATGAACTACAGCAATGCGCTGGCCTTCATGCTGTGCTTCTGGCTCGGCGCTATCGGCTTCGTCACGATGCACGAAACCCACGCCAACCTGATGGGTACGGCGGTGCGTCTGCGCACGCCGGATGCGGTATTCGCGGGAGAAACGGCATACCAGCCGGTGCTGCTGCGCAACACCAGCCGCAAACCGCGAATGGCCCTGCGTGTCGCGCGTGACCGGCTTGCTGCGACGGCGCTTGCAACCGAGGACTGCCGCGATGACTGCGAAACACACTTTGCCTGGACACCGGAACGGCGCGGCGTGCATCCGGTTCCGCGGTTTTCCGTCAGCAGCGACTGGCCACTGGGGCTGTTCCGCAGCTGGTCATGGGTCCATGCCGAAATGCAGCAGACCGTGTACCCCCAGCCCGCCGCCAGCAGCGAAGGCCTGCGCCCCAGCGCTGCGGTGCCGGAAGATGGCGGCACCGATCAGCCCGGCGATGAGGAACTATCCGGCCTGCGCGACTACACGCCGGGCGACAGCATGCGCACCATTCACTGGCGCAGCCTCGCTGCCCACGACCAGCTGGCAAGCAAGGCTTTCACCGCACCGGTCAACGATGTGCAGTGGCTGGATCTGGCGGCAACACCAGCCGGTTTCAGTCTGGAGCAGAAGCTCTCGCTGCTGTGCCGGGCCATCCTGGATCTGCATGCACAGCGCCAGACCTATGGCCTGCGCCTCGGCGCAACCCTGATTCCGCCCGCCAGCGGTGACTCCCAACGCGACCGCTGTCTGGAGGCACTGGCCCGGCATGGCTGAACCCCGGACTTCCGTCGACTGGCTGGCCAGTGAGCGCATCACGCGCATCGTGCTGCTGCTGGTCCTGATGGCATTGCCGCACATGCTGTGGATGCCGATCTGGGCCTCGGTCATTTTCCTGACCAGTGCCGGCTGGCGCATCTTCATGGCCCGCCGTGGCACCACGCTCCGCCCCGCCTGGCTGCGCACCCTGATGACACTTGCCGCTGTCGCCGCCATCTGGCTGCACTTTGGCGGTCTCAACGGCCAGCAACCCGGCGTTGCATTGCTGGTGGTGATGAGCGGCATGAAGCTGCTGGAAACCCGGACCCAGAGGGATTGCCGCCTGCTCGTCTTTCTGGCCATCCTGATGCTGCTCGGGCAGCTGCTCTACTCGCAGGACCTGCCCTGGGCACTGTGGCTGGTCGGCGGCGTCGTCGCCACACTGGTCGTTCTGCTGGATCTGCAGCATCCCCAATCCCTGCTCCCCCTGCGCCGGAACCTGCGAACCGCCTCCGCGATCGCCGCCAAGGCACTGCCGCTGGCCCTGCTGCTGTTCGTGCTGTTCCCCCGGATCCCCGGGCCGCTCTGGGGCCTGCCCAATGATTCCAGCGCCGGACGCACAGGCCTCTCGGACAGCATGGAGCCGGGCAACATTTCGTCCCTGGCACAGTCGGATGAGGTCGCCTTTCGGGTGCGTTTCGACGGGCAGCCGCCACCACGTCGCGAGCTCTACTGGCGCGGCCCGGTATTTGTGGAATTTGACGGCCTGAGCTGGAGCGCACAGAAACAGAACCCGCGCAGCAACTATCCGGCGCTACCACCGCCCGACGCCACCGATAGCACACGCGTCAGCTATGAACTCCAGTTGCAGCCCCATGGTCGCAACTACATTCCCGCCCTGGAGCTTGTGACCCAGCCGATACCCGCGGACATCAAGATGGGTCGGGATTACTCGCTGCACTCGGAATCTCCGGTGGTGGATGCAAGGTTGCTGCTCCTCCACGCAACACAATCGCAAACCATCGGCCCCACCGATGAGCACTGGCGACTGAACCGCTACCGTCAGTTACCCGACAACCTCAACCCGCAAACCCGTGCCCTCGCCGCCAGCTGGGCCGCACAAAGCCCTGACACCCTCGCACTGGTGCAAACGGCCTTGCAGTATTTCCGGGAACAACCTTTCCGTTACACGCTGAATCCGGGACTGCTGACCCGTTTTGATCGCATTGACCAGTTCCTGTTCGAAAGCCAGGCCGGTTTCTGTGAACACTACGCCGCCGCCTTCGTCGTGCTGATGCGCTCTGCCGGCGTGCCGGCACGGGTCATCACCGGTTATCAGGGCGCGGAACGCAACGGCGACTACTACATCGTCCGTCAATCCGACGCCCATGCCTGGGCCGAAGTCTGGATCCCAGGACGCGGCTGGCTCCGCGTCGACCCCACCGGAGCCATTGCTCCGGACCGCATCGAGTACGGTATCGGCGGTGCACTGGCGGACAGCGCCTTCCTGCCCATGCTGGCGCGCAAGGGCGACTTCAGCGGACGCTGGGTTGCCGGGCTGCGTCTGCAATGGGACCGGATTGATGCCTTCTGGAACCGGGCGATCCTGGCCTTCGGCCCGGAGCTACAGCGCCAGTTCCTGTCCCGATTTGGCATGGGCGAACTGCGCAAGATGCTCTACGCCCTGGTCGGCGTCATTATTCTGGCCGGTCTGCTGTATGCCCTGCAGATGCTCTGGCAGAATCGCCGGCGTCCGAACACCGACCCTCTGGCCTACCTGCGCACCTTGCTATTGAAAAAGGCGCGACTGACGCTCTCACCGTCGGAGCAGGGCCCGGAGCAGATCCGGGCTGCGCTGCAGGCCCATGGCGCGCTCGACAGCGAAGCCGAACGCATCCTCGGGCACTACCAGCGCCTGCGCTACGCCCGCAATACCCCGGCGACTGCGGAGCAGGCCGAGACCCTGCGCAAGGCAATCGCCCGCTGGAAACCGCCGGCAACGTCGCGTTAGCAATCCCCGCCCCGCCCTCTGCGGTTTAGAGCGAGCACTCCATCAGCAAGGCATCTTCCCGGCCATCCTCGGCGGGGTAATACCCGGGCCGTACGCCGCAGGCCACGAAACCCAATTGCTCGTAGAGACTCTGCGCAGCGTCATTACCGATCCGCACTTCCAGAAACATCGACCGGGAATTTGCCTCCCGTGCCTCCGCCATCAAGGCCTGCATCAAACCCCGGCCCCAGCCCTGACGCCGGGCGTGATAAGCCACCGCGAGATTCAGCACCTCCGCCTCGCCCAGGACATTGCGGACGGCGCCCCAGCCACAAAGGCCCTCTGCCGACTCGGCGACAAACATCGCGGTTGGTGGCTCCAGGCAGGTCGCCAGCAGGGACTGCGACCACGGCGCGATCTGCACCGACTCTTCGATACGGGCCAGTGCCGGCAGATCTTCACTGCTGGCGCGACGGATCATGAGGGCCTGGTCACGTGCCGGATCGCAGGATTTCACGCACTTTCTTGAGATCGTCCCAGGATTTGGCCTTCTGCAGCGGGCTCCGGAGCAGGTAGGCCGGATGATAGGTCACCACCAGCGGCACGCCCGACGCGCCATGCGGGTGCACCTTGCCGCGCAGTTTCCCGATAGGCGTGGCGGCTTCCAGCAGG
>JBFHON010000062.1:0-11218 GCA_041593295.1 Oceanococcaceae bacterium
AGCGTCACCGTCGCCGGCGCCCCGCTGTTTGACCAGCCCCTGCTGCTGGTAACCGAGCGCTACACCGGCAATGGTCTGTGGGCTTCCCCGGCATTTGACTCCCCGGCCACCCGCCGCTGATTTCGCTCCTCCTTGATAGGAGCCCGCTTTTTCCGCGAAGTACCGCAGAGCCACCGCGCAGGCAAGCCATCCGAGCCCATCGGGGTCCCGGCCGTGCCTGCTGCACTGGGCCTGGGCGCCCTTTGCGCTTAAGATTAGGCACCGCCCGCAAATTCTGACTGTGCTGGAGCAGCTCAGATGGACGGCAACAAAACACAATCAATCCGCCCGGATGACCTTGGGGAAAACCATGCCTACATCACACTGGATGGCCGCGCCGGCCTTGCGCGCCGTGCTGTATTCGGCGCTGCTTGCGCCACTTGCAGCCAACGCCCAAACAAGCGACGAGATCTACGATTCCATCCCGCTTGCACAAGAAACCGCTGAAGTGCCCGAACCGGCAACCGATGCGGTCTCCCTGAGCAAGATTGCCGTCACCGGCTCGCGCATCAAGCGCACGGAGTACGAAACAGCCAACCCGATCCTGACTGTCGATCGCGACATGATCGAACGCAGCGGGGTGACCTCGCTGGGCGACCTGCTGCAGGACCTGCCGGTTGCCGGCTCGGCCCTGGGCACCGCCTTCAACAACGGCGGCACGGGAGCGGTCGAGGTCGACCTGCGCAACCTGGGTTCGCAGCGGGTTCTGGTTCTGGTCAATGGCCGGCGCTGGGTCAACGGGCTGCGCGCACTGTCCACCTCCTCGGTGGACTTGACCACCATCCCGGTATCGATCATCGAACGGGTCGACATCCTGAAGGACGGCGCATCCACGACCTATGGCTCCGACGCCATCGCCGGGGTGATCAACATCATCACCCGCACCGATTTTGACGGCCTGGAACTGCGCGGCCAGCTCGGCGGCTTCATGGCCGAAGGCGACGGCCAGCGCGAAAATCTGAACGTCTCCTGGGGCCGTGTCCTGGGCAAGACCTCGGTCTTCGTGGACCTGAACTACGCCAACGACAAGGAAGTGTTCGCCGGAGATCGCGACATTTCCAAGGTGCCGCTGTTTGGCACCGGCAACACCCGCGGCAGCCTCGGCACCCCGCAAGGCACCTTCGTGTGGGTTCCGAACCCCACCGCGACCGACCCCGGCGTGGTACTCAATGAGTGCGACCGCCTGGATGTGGCATTCGGCACCGTGAACGGCACCACCGACACCGAGCTCGGCATCTCCCTGATCCCCGACAGCATCGCCGAAAACCCGACCCTGGGGCAGCTGCCGCTGTGCTGGCTGACCCTGTCCGATGGCGCAACCGGCACCTCGCAGTCCGACTTCCGCCGTCAGCTCGCGGAGGACGCATACAACTACGCACCGATCAATTACCTGATCACGCCCAACGAGCGGACATCGGCGTTTGCGATGATCAACCAGCCGCTGCCCTTCGGCATGAACTTCACCTCGGAGCTGCTGTACAACCGCCGCGTCTCGCGTCAGGTGCTGGCCGAAATGCCGCTGTTCACCGGCGATCTGCTGTTCCCGCCCTACTCGACGCTGTACATCGCCGAAGACCAGCAGTACAACCCCTTCGATCAGGATATCGGTCGCGCCGACCCCAACTCGGAGCTGATCGGCTTCGGTGCGGTACTGCGTCGCATGACCGAGCAGGGTGTGCGCGACTTCAACCAGACGGTTGACACCGCCCGGGTCGGTTTCGGCCTCAATGGCGAGTTCGACGCACTGAACCGCTATGTATCCTGGGAACTGGGTGGTTCCTGGGGCAAGAGCAAGAACGAAGCGGTCAACCTGGGCCTGATCGACCTGGATCATGCAAGGCTGGCACTCGGCCCGGCAGCGGACTGCGCAGCCGACCCCGACTGCGTACCGCTGAACATGTTTGGCGGCCAGGGACCGGATGGAACCGGCTCGATCACGCAGGATCAGCTCGACTACATCATTTACACGGACCACAGCAGCCAGGAACAGGAGATGCATAACGCCTACCTGAACTTGAGCAGCGTGCTGTTCGAACTGCCTGCCGGCCCGCTGGGCTTCGCGCTGGGCTTCGAGTGGCGCAAGGAAGACTACCTGAGCGTTCCGGATCCGTTCGTTCAGGCCGGCCGTTCCAGCACCAACCAGCAGGACATCACCCGCGGTACCATCGACGCCCGCGAAGTGTTTGCCGAACTGGCGATCCCGTTGCTGGAGTCGCAACCCTTTGCCGAAGCCCTGGAGCTCTCCCTGGCGACGCGCTATTCCGACTACGACGCCTTTGGCTCCAAGGTCGTCGGCAAGGCCGGCCTGCGCTGGCAGCCCTTCACCGACCTGCTGGTTCGCGGCACCGCCTCCGAGGCCTTCCGGGCCCCGGCCATCACCGACCTGTTCCTGGGTGCGGCACAGAGCTTCCCCTCACTGGTCGACCCCTGTGATGCCGACGAGCGGGCAAAGGATGCCAATGCTGATACCAACTGCGACGCCGATGGCATCGACAGCGGCTACACGCAGACGCTCACGCAATTGCCCAGCGACTTTGGTGGCAACCCGGAGCTGAAACCGGAGACCGCGACCACCTTCACCGCCGGCATCGTCTACAGCCCCAGCTTCCTGCCGGACTTCAACGTTTACCTCGACTGGTTTGCGATCGAGATCGACGACTTCATCACCGTGCCCGGCGCGCAGTACATCCTGGATGCCTGCTACCGCTCGGCCCCGGACCAGCGCAGCTTCTGTGACGCCGTGGACCGCAGTGACAACGGCGGCATCAACAACGTGCTGAACCAGTTTGCCAACTTCGCCAAGCTGGAAACGTCCGGTGTCGATATCACCATGGACTACACCCTGCCATTCACCGACTTCGGCCTGTTCAAGCTGAGCTGGGATACCAGCTACCTGATCAAGTACGACCAGTACGACCCGGCCATCGACGGCGGCTCGAACAAGAGCTCCTACGCCGGCCGCTACGAAGGTGGTGCCGCGGTCAACTTCCCGCGGGTCAAGTCGAATGCGGAGTTGGCCTGGTCCTGGGAAAACATGAAGGCCGCCTGGAACGTGCGCTATGTCGGCACCGTGACCGAGGACTGCTACGACGGCTTTGATGGCGACCTGTCACTGACTGCGCTCGGCCTGTGCTCGAACCCGAACGCGGATGACATCACCGCCTCGAAGAACGAACTGGATGCCACCTGGTATCACGATGTCCAGTTCACCTACACGCTGGCCAGACTCGGCACCGACCTGACCATCGGCGTGGACAACCTGTTCGACCAGGACCCGCCCGTCGGTTACAGCAGCTTCGCCAACAGCTATGACGTGACCACTTACGACACGCCAGGCACCTTCGGCTACCTGCGCTTCGTCACCAAGTTCTGACGGCAAAGCGCAACCACGAAAAAGCCGGGCATCGCCCGGCTTTTTCGTCACTGCGGGGTCGACCGTGATTGACGGCTACGGCGTCAGCCGATGACAGCCCCAACCGGCTACAGGCCGCCTAATCCGTAGCCACGACGACCTTTGCATCCGCGAAGGCCTCGGTCAGCCGAATCTGGCAACCCAGCCGCTCCCGGGCATCACCGCTGCCACCAAAGGCCAGCACATCGCGCTCGTCATCCTGCATGGCCGGCACGCTGCTCAGCTGCGCCTCATCCAGCCGCACCCGGCAGGTTCCACACGCGCAACACCCGCCGCAGTCGGCATCGATTCCGGGGACGCCGTTTGCGGTGGCGACCTCCATCAGGGTTTCGCCAACTTCGGCACTCACGGCATGGGTGACGCCTTGCTTGTCGATGTATTCAAAGTTCACGGCAGTCATCAAATTTCTGGTCTCCCTGGACTCGGTGAAATGAACAAACGGCCCCACCGCCGGCAGCACGCCGCCACTGCGAACGCGCACACCCGCCTGTCGACGAGACCTGATGAGAAGTTGTTGCCGCGCGGGCTCAGGCGGCCTGGGCTACCTTCAGCATTTCCGCCATTTTCTGGCGATCGATGGCCAGAACATCCCCGCCGGCATGCTCGTAGCGGCGCCAGGCAATCTGGATCGGGTTCTGGGCACTGGTCACCAGCGGGTGCTGCTTGGGGTGATAGCCCTTGCGGAATACCGGCAAGGCACTGCGCAACAAGCGTGTCAGCATGTACCCACAAAAGCCCACGGACTTGATCGCACGCCAGGGCGTCTTCAGATAGCCCTCCACGCGGCTCATGTGCAGGTAGCACTTGATGGTTTCCGCGGCGATGTGGGAGAGCGCTGCAAGCACCATCCACTTGCGGTACCACTCATCCTCGCCATACAGGTGCTGATACACATCAAAGGCCACGGCGCCGTGTTCGACTTCCTCGACCTGGTGCCAGATCCAGAGGGCCTTCATGACCGGATCCCCCCGCCCCATCCACTTCTCGTAGTTGTCGAGGATGATCAGCCCCGACAGAAAGGTGAAGGTTTCGTATCCTGCCGTGAAACCGACCAGGCGTTTCATGCTGTCGGCACGACTGTGCTCGATGAAATACGTGCTGGCCTGCTTGTCGTAGTCGGCAATTTTCGGGTACCGCTGACTGAGATAGCGATTGAAATTGATGAAGTTCTTCGCATGATGGGCTTCCTGCCCGATGATCGCGCCCATGTCCCGGCGCAGGGCTTCGTCGTCGACCTTTTTCTTGGCCATGGACAGCGTCTTCACCAGGTAACGCTCGAAGTGCGGGACGTGCACCCCCAGCGCATTGATGAACATCGAGAACTCCGGCTTCGACCGGCTCCACAACGGATCCTTGAACCGGATGTTCTCGAACCCGAACTCCAGGGAGCGGACGGGAAAGTCCTCCATCGGATGGTCCGGAACAGCCTCTTTGCGCATTGTTTTCATGACAGTTTCCACCTTGTGCAGAGGGTGCACCCAGCGTAGACAAAAGTGCCCGGCGAGCGCACCCAACCTTGGATAGCCCCGGACAGCGCTGTCTGCCGAGGCCCGGTTTCATTCCCGCGCCGGCGCACTGCGGAGCCACGCATCCGACTAGCCACCCATCATGCGAATGAGCCGCTGTGCCAGATTCCCATACGGGGGGTACAGCAGCTTGAGGCCGGTAAAGCCGCCAAAACCGCGCTGACGGAAAACCGGCTTGTAATGGGAGAAGGTGCGGAACCCCTCTTCTCCGTGATAGCTGCCCATGCCACTGCTGCCGACGCCGCCAAAGGGCTGCGACACCTGCAGGTACTGCAGCATGACGTCATTCACGGTGACTCCCCCGGCGTGGGTCTGCTTGAGCACCTTGTCGCGTGCTCGCTCGGAATGCCCGAAGTAATACAGCGCCAGGGGCCGCTCCGAGCGATTGATGATGTCGATCGCCTCCTGCTCGTCGCTGACTTCCACCACGGCCAGCAGTGGCCCGAAAATCTCCTCGCGCATGATCCGGGATTCGGCATCGGGGTTGATCACCAGCGTCACCGGCAACTTGCGCCGGGCACGCAGTTCCTCACTGTCATCTTCCAGACTGACCACCATCGCCCCGCCAGCCGCGGCCGCATCCAGCAGGCCACGCAGCCGGTCGTAGTTGCGCTGATCAATCACCGCGGTGAAGTCATCCGAGCCGGCCCCTTCCGGCAGCAGCTGGCTGTACTTTCTGGCGAATTGCAGGATGAACTCTTCGGCGGTTCCGCGAGGGATCAGCAGGTAGTCCGGGGCGACGCAGGTCTGACCGGCGTTGAATACCTTCCCCCACAGCACCCGCTCGGCAGCCTCGGCAATGTCGTAGTCAGCACTGACGATGACGGGGCTCTTGCCCCCCAGTTCCAGTGTTACCGGCGTCAGGTTGTTGGCTGCCGCCTGCATCACCTTGCGCCCCACCTGTGTCGAACCCGTAAATAGCAAGTGATCAAAGGGCAAGGCAGCAAACGCACCGGCAGCTGGTGCATCCCCTCCGAAAACCGCCACCTCATCCTCGGCGAACTCCTGCGCAAGAATCTCCCGCAGCGCCTCGGTGGAGGCCGGCGTGTATTCCGACATCTTGATCATCGCGCGATTCCCCGCCGCCAGCGCGGCGACCAGCGGGGCCAGCGCAAGGTTGATCGGGTAATTCCACGGCGCCATGATCCCGACCACACCCAGCGGCTGTGCCTGAATCAGGTTCTGCCCGGGCTGAAACCAGATGGACGTTCGGCGTGACTTTGGCCGCATCCATGCCGCCAGATTCCCGGTGGCGTATTCGATATGCCCGACGGTGGAGGCCACTTCCGCGATCAGCGTTTCGTGCCGGCTGCGGTGGCCAAAGTCGGCCGTCAGCGCCGCGATGATGCGTTCGCGGTTCGCATGGATCAGCGCCTTCAGGGCATGCAGCTTGTCCTGCCTCGCCTTGAAGCCCGGGTAGCGGCAAGCCTCGAAGGCCGCACGCTGTGCACGCAGCACCTTGTTGTAGCCGAACTCGTCATCACAGGCGACGACCTTCAATACCGCACTTGCTTCACTCATTGTTCCTGCTCCCTGTTTCGGTCAGACCGGTGCCGACTAGGCGTCGATGGATTCGGCACGCAACACCGCAACCAGTGCGCTGATCAGCGTGATGGCCCCCAGAAGCGCCGGTGCAAATGCCAGCACCCCGGCCCAGCTGGCCTCACCCAGGCGGTTGGCTTCGATCGTCAGCCCGTGATTGGGCGCGAACATGCCGAACAGGTAGAAGCTGAAATTCCCCCAGATCGCCAGCGCGGTCCCGATGAAGACCCAGCGGGCCTTGCCATCGGTGAGGTAGACGGTGCGCATGGCACAGGCAATGGCGACGGCCATGATGCCGTTGAGCAGCGTCCCCATGTGCACAACCCGCCACCCCTTCTCGGTGCCGGGCAGCTCGAAATCAATAAACACCGGCAACGGGCTGAGCGAGGCCCCACCCAGCATGGAGAAGATCAGCAGGAAGCCGGCAACCAGCCCGACCAGCATGGCAAGAACACCGTGCTTGATGAGCCGGTGGGAATAGTGGTTCTGCATGTTTGTCTCCAAGGAAGGTTCAGGCTCCGGGAAGGAAGAAGCACGCGTCATCTCGCCCATCCCGGTCAATACTGGAATGGCATCCTAGAAAAGCCGGCCGCCCGAGAAACCAACCAAAAGTTGGGCCGCACAGGAGCGGAAATCGCCGACGCCATTTCGCCGTTGCCGCGACGGGCGTGGCACACTGCCCGGAAGATCCCGAGACAATCTGTTGCTTCGGCCGCTGTCGCCTCCTGCGCGAGCCAGCGTGCCGCCGAGCTCCCCACTGACAGCGAAAATGCCGGCCAAAGCCTCCACTATCGACACCAAACTGCGCCCGCCGCAGAATGCCAACCCGGTCCTGGATCGCCCTGAGCTGCTGGGCCAGCTGGTCGCCGGCGCGCTGGCCGGCAAGACCCTTTCCGTGGTGGCCCCGGCGGGGTCAGGCAAGTCGACCCTGGCCACACAGCTATTCCAGGGGCTGGAAGATGCCGAGTTCCACTGCCACTGGATCAGCCTGGACGAAACCAACGATGACCCGGCGAACTTTGCGCTCTATTTCACCGAGGCTCTGGCCTCCCTCGACCCGCGTTTCGCGACGAAGCAGACCGCGCTGCTGAAGGCCAACAACAGCACCGCACTGCAGGCCTGCTTCAACGCCATCGTCACCTTCCTGTCGCAGCGCACGCGCCGCGTGGCCATCTTTCTGGATGACTTTCACAACATCACACAACCGGAAATTCTGGGCTTCATGGCCCGCCTGCTGGCCCACGTACCGCCGAACATCTGTCTGGTCCTGCTGTCCCGTTCCGACCTCCCCATCGACCTCAGCCGCAAGCGCATGGCGGGCACCCTGATCGAGGTCACCCCGACCGAACTGAACTTCAACGCAGCCCAGATGCGCCAGTTTCTGCGCCAGATGCATGCGATCGAACTCACCCCGCAGGACGGCGAATCGCTGCATAACAGCACTGAAGGCTGGGTCGCAGGCCTGCAGCTCGCCGCGCTTTCGCTGGCCACCCAGCCGCACCGCAGCTCCGAGGTCATCCACGAGTTCTCCAGCCAGGATCGCAACCTGCAGGAGTACCTGTTCCAGTCGGTGCTGAATACCCAGACACCTGCCGTGCGCAGCTTTCTGCTGCAGACATCGATGCTGTCGAAGATGACCGCATCGCTATGCGACGCGGTGGTCGGGGCGGACGACAGCGCGGACATGCTGCGAACCATCGAGCAGAAAGGCCTGTTTCTGATCCCGCTGGACCGTGGCCGCCGCTGGTACCGCTACCACCACCTGTTTGCCGAGTTCCTGCAAAACGAGCTGCAACGCTGTGCCCCTGCGCAGTTCCAGCAGAGCTGCCAGAAAGCCGCCGACTGGAATGTCGAGCAGGGCTATCTGACCGAAGCCATCCAGTATGCGCTGGATGGCGGGCTGCACGACCGCGCCACCCAGCTCATCAACGAAAACGCCACCCATGTCGCACTGGACCACGGGGATCACGCAACCATCCTGGACTGGATGCGCAGGCTCCCGCGCGAGTACCACGACAACAACCCGCGCTTGTTGCTGAATCACGCCTGGTCACGGGCGTTTTCGCGGGACCGGGAAACCGCGGATGAGCTCTGCAAGAAGGCGCTGGACAAACTGGAAAGCATGGACGACGAGGACCCGCCATCCATGCCGGATGACGAGCGAGAATCGCTGCTCTGGTACGCACGTGTGGTCAAGGTTCTGTCGATTGCCAGCGCGGACAAGATCCAGACCAGCATCCCGCTCTGCAGCCAGCTTCTCAGTGACCTGCCGGCCTCCGAGACAGTGCTCAAGGCCTCTGTGGCGAACACCAAGGCCTATTGCCATTTCACGCTGAACGACCTCGGCGCCACCGCCCGCGAGGCCGCCCTGGCCTACCAAATTGGCCAGCAGGGCGGAGCTGCGCACACCACCGTGTGGGGCGACTACCTGGCCGGCATGACCAATATCGAACTGGGCCGCCTGTCCGCCGCGTCCGAGTGTGCCGCCCGCGCGGCCCAGAATGCCTCCAGCCCCACCGATGACAACCAGTACATCAGCGCCATGGCGGCCTTGCTGTCGGTGGAAATTGCCACCCAGCAATGCGACTTCGAGCGCGCCAATGAACTGATCGCCCAGGGACGTGTCCTGTCGTCGATCTTCGGCCCCGTCACCTCCTTCCTGGTCGCCTTGCGCAACGAGGCCCGCTACAGCGCATGGACCGGCTCGGTTGGCCTCGCGCGCAGGTCCCTGCAACAGGGGCAGGACATCGGGCTATCCACCAATCAGCCCCGGCTGTTTCTGGAGCTGGCAGCCGAAGAGGTCGCCTTGCAGCTGCTGTTCGACGACGTCGAGTCCGCGCTGGATACGGTACGCCGGACCAACCTGCTGGACATGGATCTCGAGCCGATCAACCCGGAAATCCATCCCAAGATTCTGGAAATCCAGAACCTGACCCGGGCCCGCCTGCAGCTCGCACAAAACAACACCGAGGACGCCCTGACGATCCTGCAACGTTTGCTGCGCTCCGCCGATGCCAACCAGCGCATGGCTTTTTCACAGCACCTGCGCACGATGCGTGCAGCCGGCCTGTGGAAAACCGGAAAGAAGACTCAGGCCATGCGCGAACTGGACCGCGCGCTGACACGAGGCTGCGCGGAACAGCACAGCTACCCCATCGTCAGTGTGGGCAGCAGCCTGTCAGAAGTCCTGCAGGAAGTCATCGACCGTCGCAGCCACGTCACCCAGGACGAACAGCACCAGCAAGAAAAGCGGGCCTTCGAATCCCAGATCTGTCGTCTGCTGCGAGGGGAAAGCAGCGCCGAAACGGAAGCCGCACGAACCGCCATCAAACCGGCCGTCGAGGACACTGTCGTCGCGCCGGAGACCTACTCGCTGACCCCGCGCGAAATCGAAATCCTGCGCCTGATCGGCGCCGGGTTGAACAACCAGGACCTGGCCGACGAACTGCTGATCACGCTGTCCACGACCAAGTGGTATCTGCACCGGATCTTCACCAAGCTGGACGTGCGCAACCGCACGGCCGCCGTCGCAACTGCCCGCCGTGCCAACCTGATCTAGCCTCCGCTCAAGCGCCCTCCAGCCGCGCACTCAACACCCGTCGTACGGCCGCGGCAGCGCCGGGCACGGCAAGCCAGAACCCCCGGCAGCCACTTCAGCGCCTGCCGGAGAACGCCCCTTGATTCAGCAACTTGCCCCCTCAAGAGAACGCAGCGGTCAAAACGCCGCTGCGGGCCGATGCGGCGAACGCCCGCACCCCGTCTTGAACTGCAATCTTGTGCGCCGCACAATGCGCGCGCGGTTTTCCGGAACCGCGATGCAACTTGCCGACAATTTCAGGGGAAGGAATGACGCTCAACAAGAGAGGCAGCCGGATAGCTGCCGCAATCTGTGGCCTGTGGCTTTCAACACAACCGGCTTCCGCACTCGAATTCAGCCTGGGCGATCTCTCGATCGGGCTCGTCAACCGGGCGTCGATTGGCGCGCAATGGCGCATCGAGGACCGCGACCCGGCCCTGGTCGGCAAACTCAACCTGAACCCCGAACTGTGCGCCGGCGACGACTGCCACTCGTTTACCGGCGACCCGGCACCCAACCAGCGACTGGTGGATGCCCCGGGCGCATTCTTCGGTGACAAGCAGGATGACGGCAACCTGAACTACGACAATGGCGACCTCGTTGCCGGCGTGGCCAAACTCACCACGGACCTCTCGATCGGCTGGGGGGCTTTCCGCCTCAAGGCGCGCACCATCGCCTTTTTTGACGAAGTCAATCAGGACTTCCTCGAGTACCACCCCAACAACGCACAGACCGTGCAAACCGAAGGGGCCGGTGGTTATCAACCCGAATTCACGCCGCGTGACGGCGGGGTCGAGGACATCAGCGGGTCCAGCGTGGAATTGCAGGACCTGGTACTCACCGGCGAATTCTTTCTCGGCGACCGGGCGCTGACGACCTCCCTCGGGCAACAGAAGATTCGCTGGGGTGAAGCGAACCTGATTGCGCTGAACTCAATCAGCGAAATCAACCCGATCGACGCCCGCCGCCTGCGCATGCCCGGCAACCAGATCAACGAGATCTTCCGCCCCGTCCCGCTGGCCGTGCTGTCCGGTGATGTCTTTCCGGACTGGGGCATCACCGCCGAGGCCTTCTACCAGCTGCAGTGGGACCCGGTGCAGGCGGACCCCGGTGGCACCTACT
>JBFHON010000063.1:0-11184 GCA_041593295.1 Oceanococcaceae bacterium
ACCGGCCAGAACAATCTTTTCGCACGGGATACCCGCGGCATTCTGCTCGGCGATCAAATCCCGGACACGCTGCGCCGAGGCGTCGATGCCGGCCTCGTCCTGCCGGTCCAGCGACCCGAGTGCGTAGATGTCGAACCAGGCACGCATTTTCATGCCGCCGTTGATGGTCACCGGCTGTACCGGGGCATGCGGAAAGATGAACCGGATGCCCGCATCCTCTTCAAGGCCGAGTTCGGGAATGATGGGCACGAAATCGCCACCATCAGCACCCAGCCCATGCAGCCAGATCACGCACGCCGTTGCCGCGGTAGCCGGCTCCAGCACTATCCGGTCATCGTGCTTCTGCATCGTCAAAGAAGAACCCACGTGTCGTCCCATCATTCATTCAAGTGGAGCGGCAGTGTAGAGGCTTAGTCCCCTTTCTTGCTGCCCGAATCCAGCGTGCCCAGGGCCTCGTCGACATCCACGTGGCGGATGTCCTTGCCGTGGACAAAATAGACGATGTATTCGGCAATGTTCTGCGCATGATCACCGATGCGTTCCAGCGAGCGAATCGACCAGACGATGTCCAGCACCCGGCTGATCGAGCGTGGGTCCTCGATCATGAAGGTGATGCACTGACGCAGGATCGCCTCGTACTCCCGGTCGACCCCTTCGTCGATCTGCGTGACTTCAACGGCCGCTTCGGCATCCATGCGCGCGAAGGCATCAAGCACCCGGTGCAGCATCTCGCCGACCCGTTTGCCCAGGGTTTCCACCTCGAAGTGCGGCCCGCGCGGAAGATCCAGCTTGGCCAGGTCCACGGCCATCAGCGCAACCCGCTCGGCCTCATCACCAATGCGTTCCAGGTCGGTGATGGTCTTGATACAGGCCATGATCAGCCGCAGGTCACTGGCGGCGGGCTGGCGTCGCGCCAGGATGCGGCTGCACTCTTCATCGATGTGCACCTCCATGCCGTTGACACGCCGGTCACGCTCGATGACTTCCTGCGCCAGCTCACTATCCAGCGAAAGCAGCGCCTGGACGGCATCGGCAACCTGCTGCTCGACCAGACCGCCCATGGCCAGCACGCGCTGGCGCATGTCCTCCAGTTCCGCGTTGAAGCGTTCGGAGATATGTCGTTTGTAGTTTTCGGGGGCTGCACTGGCCATGTGACCTGTCTCCTCGGGAGTTGCTTGTTAGCCGTAGCGACCGGTGATGTAATCCTCGGTCTGCTTCTTGTCGGGGTTGGTAAACAGAGTGTCGGTGTCACCGAATTCGATCAGCTCACCCAGATACATGAAAGCGGTGTAGTCGGAAACTCGCGCCGCCTGTTGCATGTTGTGGGTCACGATCACGATGGTGTAGTCGTCCTTGAGTTCGTTGATCAGCTCTTCGATCTTGAGCGTGGAAATCGGGTCCAGCGCGGATGCAGGTTCATCCAGCAGCAGCACCTCGGGCTTGACTGCAATGGCCCGCGCAATCACCAGACGCTGCTGCTGACCACCCGACATGCCGAGCGCATTGTCTTCCAGACGGTCCTTGACCTCATCCCAGAGCGCGGCGCCACGCAGCGCCCACTCCACGGTTTCATCCAGCTCCCGCTTCTTGTTCATGCCCGCCAGGCGCAAGCCGTAAGCCACATTCTCGTAAATGCTCTTGGGAAACGGATTGGGCTTCTGGAACACCATCCCGATCCGCCGCCGCAGCGTTGCGACATCGACATCGCGGTCGAAGATGTTCTTGCCGTGCAGCTCCAGACGCCCCTCGACGCGAACGCTGTCGACCAGATCGTTCATCCGGTTGAAGCAGCGCAGCAGTGTGGACTTGCCACAGCCCGATGGACCGATGAAGGCGGTCACCCGCTTGCTGGCGATATCCATCGACACGTTTTGCAGTGCCTGCTTCTGCCCGTAGTAGAGGTTCAGGTCTTTGACCTGCAGCGCGATATCCTCGTCGGCCATGCGCCGTTGCGAGGTGCCTGCGCGCAGGCTGCTCATGTTCATCGCCGATTTGGCGGTTGCGGTCTGACTCATGGGATCAATGCTCGAGTGCACGGTACTTCTCCCGCAAGCGGTTGCGGACGCGTACGGCGAAAAGATTCAATAAAACAATGACCAGCACCAGCAGCAGTGCGGTCGCGTAAACCAGCGGACGGGCGGCTTCAACATTCGGGCTCTGGAAGCCCACATCATAGATATGAAAGCCCAGATGCATGAATTTCCGGTCCAGGTGAAGGAAGGGCGCATTGCCATCCAGCGGCAGCGAAGGCGCCAGCTTGACCACACCGACCAGCATCAGCGGCGCCACCTCACCGGCAGCCCGTGCCACAGCCAGAATCAGCCCGGTCATCATTGCCGGGCTGGACATCGGCAGCACCACCCGCCACAACGTCTCGGCGCGGGTGGCGCCCAGGGCCAGACTGGCCTCCCGCACCGAGCGCGGAATCCGGGCCAGCCCCTCTTCCGTGGCAACAATCACCACGGGCAGCGTCAGAATGGCCAGCGTCAGGCTCGCCCAGAGCAGACCACCGGTGCCGAAGGTCGGGTTCGGCAGGGCTTCGGGGAAAAACAGCTCATCGATGGAGCCCCCCAGGAAGTAGACAAAGAAGCCCAGACCGAAAACGCCATAGACAATCGACGGCACCCCGGCGAGGTTGTTCACGGCGACACGGATCGTGCGCGTGACAAAGCCCTGCTTGGCGTACTCGCGCAAGTACAAAGCCGCAACCACGCCGAACGGTGTCACGAACACCGACATCAGCAGGACCATCATTACGGTGCCGAAGATCGCCGGAAAAATGCCGCCTTCGGTATTGGCTTCACGCGGCTCGTCGGATACGAACTCCCAGACCTTGGAAAAGTAGAACCCGATTTTCCCGAAGAAGCCCATGGCATTGGGCCGGTATCCACGGACAACCTTTGCCAGCGGAACCGTCAGTTGCTCCCCGGTCGCCACCTCGACCCGAATCGCATCCCGCGCCATGCCTTCGTGCAGGGCGACCAGCTGCTGCTCCAGCGTCTTGTATTCGGCCTGATAACCCGCCTCCTCCGCCTGGATTTCGGCATCCTGCTCGGCGGTCAGCTTCGCTTCGAGCTCCAGCCCCCGTCGTTTCAGGCGCAGGCGCTCAAGCTCGTAGTTGATGCGCCCGATTTCCACCTTCTCCAGGTGATGCATCTTCTTGCGCAGGTCCAGCACCCGTTGCTGACGCTCCTGGAAGGCCTCCCAGGCCTCGTCTCCGGTTGCGACAACCTGTCCCGACTCGCGCACATCAACCAGGAAACCGATCAGGTTGCCCCACTCCAGCCGTTCCCAGACCGTCGCGTGCTCAGGAAACTGGCGCTCGACCAGCCAGTCATCCAGCGCATAACGAAAATCGCTGCCATAGAGATCCCGGTTGCCGACTCGCAGCAGCAGGCGCTCATAGGTCTCCTGATCACCGGAGACCGGCAACCCGGCCGACTTGAGCCGTGAGGCTCCTGCCTCCTCGCGACTGCGAATTTCCGCGAGCACCGGCAAGGGCTCATCGCCCGGGGCCTGGTAGACGCCTTGCACGATGTCGGCCGGCCAGAAATGGGCCAGGCCACGCACCGTAATCAATGCCAGCAAACCGACGACCAGCAGCACGCAGATGGCAACACCGCCACCCGTCATCCAGATCCAGGGGTCTCCATCCTTCCACCAGCTGCGGAATCCGCTGTCCTGCGCGCCACGAAGGTCCGGTTGGTTCAGTTCCATTGCCATAACCTCAGAGCGAGCTGTACTTGGAGCGCAGGCGCTGACGAATCACCTCCGCCAGCGTGTTGAAGACGAAAGTGAACATGAACAGCACCAGCCCCGCCAGGAACAGGATCCGGAAGTGCGTACTGCCCACTTCGGACTCCGGCATTTCCACGGCAATATTGGCGCTGAGCGTGCGGAAGCCCTCGAAAATGTTGAAGTCCATGATCGGGGTATTTCCGGTGGCCATCAGCACAATCATCGTTTCACCAACCGCGCGTCCCATACCGATCATCAGCGCCGAAAAAATCCCGGGGCTGGCGGTGGGAATAACGACCCGGACGAGGGTTTGCCAAGGCGTGGCCCCCAGCGCCAGAGAGCCCTGCGACAGATGCTTGGGCACACCGAAAACGGCATCTTCGGCAATGGAGAAAATCGTCGGAATGACCGCGAACCCCATCGCCAGACCAACCACCAGGGAGTTGCGCTGGTCATAGCTGATGCCCATCTGGTTGGTCAGCCACTGCGGCAGGTTGCCATCGAAAAACAGCATCTCGATGGGCTGCGACAGAAGCAGAGCCGCCGCGCCTGCAAGAATCAGCGGCAGCACCAGCAGGCCGGGCTGCCAGCCGTCCGGAACCCGGTTCCGCAAGCGGGCCGGCGCATTGAACCAGATCCAGCCCGTGAGCGGCATGGCGATGATCACGAAAATCACCATCAGGAAAATGCCGGGCAGGTAGTTTTCCACGAAGGGAGCCAGCCACAACCCGGCCAGGAAGCCGAGAATCACGGTCGGCAGGGCCTCCATGACCTCGATGGTCGGCTTCACGATCTGCCGCAACCCCGGAGCCATGAAATACGCCGTGAACACCGCCCCGGCCAGCGCCAGGGGCACCGCAAACAGCATCGCGTAGAACGCCGCCTTCAAGGTCCCGAACGATAGTGGCGACAGGCTGAACTTGGGCTCGAAGTCGCTGTTTGCCGCAGACGATTGCCACACGTACTCCGGCTCCTGGTAGCTTTCGTACCAGACCTTGCCCCACAGCGCTTTCCAGGAAATCTCCGGGTGCGGGTTTTCCACCTCCAGCACCGCAACCTGGCGATCAGCGGATTCAACCAGCAGGCGATCAGCCCGTGGCGAGAGGCTGCCCCGCTTCAAATCCTCCAGCGGCAACTGCGTGTGCAGCACCCGCGCCTCGGCAGTGGCATGGAACAGCTCCAGCTCACCGGAACGGTTCAGCGTGGCAAAGCTGCGCCGGGACTGCTCGAAGACCAGCGCCGAAGCCGCACTGCCGTCCGCGCCCTCAAAGCCGCGCACCTTTTGCAAGCGATACACACCTTCGGTGTTGCGGATCGGGAACCACTGCGTAAGCTGACCATCAGCCGAAGCCGTCATCAGGCTGATGCCCCCGGCCAGCATGCCGGCGGCCACGGTCGGCACCCCGGCCGTTCCCAAACCCACGGTTTCGTTCAGCTCCGGTGACTCCGGCCGGCGGATCGAAAAGGCATACAGCTGCGCCCGTTGGTAATCGATGACATAGAGCCATTCCATCAACGGGTCGATAATGATCTGATCCACCTTTCCGGTAATCGGAATGGTGATGCGTGCGACTTCGTCCAGTTCCACCGAGTCGTCCAGGAAGCTGGTGGACTTCTCGAACCCGACCAGGTGCACCGATCGCTGATCACCCACCGCGATGACCAGCTTGTCATCGCTCTCCCGCACGGCGAGTGTTTCGCCTTCCGCGACATCGACACCGTCTTCCCCGTAGGGAAACTCTAGGCGTGCAGTAATCACACGCTCGTCACCCTTGGGGTAGCTCAGCCGGTAGCGATGATCGAACCGCAGTACCGCGCCCGAAGCCGTCAGCGCGGCAAGGCTGCCGCGGTGCGCCTCGACCTCGGTCACGGCCACCAGCGGCTCGCCCAGAGAAAGACTCTGGCTGAGCTCACCGCTGTTCAGGTCGAAGAAGGTCGCCTCCCCATCCGCACTGACCCGCAAACCCTGCTCGCCCTGCTCTTCCATCGCGTAGTACAGCGACGGAGCCTGCGTTCCTGGCGCGGGGTACTGCGCCAATGGGGTCATGCTCGCCGGGAAAAACAGCGGCAATACCACCCAGAGCAGGTAAAAGAAGATCAGCACCACGGCAAAGATCACGCCCAGGCCGCCGAAGGTCACACCGGTAGTGGCAAGACGATCCAGCAGGTACCGCAGGCGCGCGCGCGGCGTGATTTCGGAAAGCGAGGCAACAGCCGTCTGGTTCATGGATTACACATCGTTGGCGCTGGCCCCGAAGCCCGGGGCCAGCAGCGGGTGAATCTTATTTTTTCTTGCCGAAGTCGTGACGCACGCCGATACCGAAGGTGGCGTACTCCTCGTCTTCCGCATCACCAACGACACGCTCCGTGTAGAAGGCATACAGCTTGGTACTCTTGGCCAGAACCCGGTCATAACCGATTGACCACAACTGGGCGTCCTCGACGTCATTGACTCCGTCACCATCAATGTCGCGGGCCACATCGGTCAGCATGTCATTCTCGGCGAAAGAGTACTGCAGTTTGATGACGTTCCGGGCATCGAACTTGTACGCGCCACTGACCGTGTAGGCCACACCTTCGTCAGCTTTTTCGGAAACAGCGCCGCCATATTGCACCAGGCCACCCAGCTGCACCGAACCGAACTTGCCATAGCTGGCAACCCGGACCACTTCGCGATCCAGCACGTCATTGTTATATGCGACGGTCCAGTTGACGCCTGCGGTGTTGCCACCCAGCGACAGCGACAGCGCATCAGCAATGCCGTCAGCACCTTCGCCACTGACCGGGTCCTTGCTTTCCTCAGCATCCGTGCCTTCGCCCGGGAACAGCGCCACGCGGGCCTTGATGGCACCCGGCAGCTTCACACCCACATTGATCATGTCCGACACACGGTCCTGACCCACCATCAGGAACTCGATATCGGACAGAAACACGTCGCTGAACAGGTCGATGTTCTTGTCCGCCACCTTGAATGGCGTATCGGACATGCCCAGGAACACCTCACCGAGTTCGTTGCGCAGACCGACGTAGCTGTTGCGCCCACGCATGAACCCCTTGTTGCTCGAGCGCAGACGCTCGTCAAAGGTGATTTCATATTCCAGGCGGTAAAACACGTCCAGCGTGTCGGACAGTGCGTGGGTGTTGTGGAAACCCAGTCGAGACTTGTTGCTTTCCGTGGTGATCACGGAGGAAGCCGTACCCGTCGACGTGGACTGGACGGACATGTCGGCACGCCCGTAGACGTGAGGAATATCGGCATCAGCCAGCGCGGCAGTGCTGGCACCCAGGCCCGTCGAAACGACGGCGATCAGAATTTGCTTGTTCATTTCTTTATCCCAAAAAACACGCCCCGCGAAGGGGCGTGCAAATAAGTCATGTACGGAAAGGTTCAGTCCAGCTTGCCCAGTTCACGAGCAGCCAGTTTTGCGGGCAGCGGCACGTAACCGTCCTTGAGCACGATCTTCTGGCCTTCCTGGGAGAGCACCAGAGCAATGAACTCGCGGACCAGCGGCGAGACCGGCTCGTTCGGGTGCTTGTTCACGTAGACATACAGCAGACGCGCCAGCGGGTATTTGCCGTTGACGGAGTTTTCCGGCGTCGGCTCGTAGGCCCGGCCGCCAGTTTTCTTGGACAGCGCCACGCCACGCACACCGGAGGTACGGTAACCAACCCCGGAGTAACCGATTGCATTCAGGCCCGTGCTCACACTCTGCACCACGGATGCCGAGCCCGGCTGTTCGTTCACCCCGTTCTTGAAGTCGCCTTTGCACAAGGCCACTTTCTTGAAGTAACCGTAGGTGCCGGAAACCGAGTTACGGCCGTACAGCTGGATCGGCTTGGCAACCCAGTCCCCGGTCATGCCCAGATCGCCCCATTTCTGGATGTCGCTGATCGCGCCACACTTGCGGGTCGAGCTAAAGATGGCATCGACCTGCTCGATCGACATCGACTCGATGGGATTGTCCTTGTTGACGTAAACCGCCAGAGCATCGATCGCCACGCCGATGGCGGTGGGCTTGTAACCGAAGCGCTTTTCGAAGGCCTCGATTTCCTTGTCTTTCATCATCCGGCTCATGGGACCGAAGTTGGCGGTTCCTTCCGTCAGCGCCGGCGGAGCGGTGCTGGAGCCGGCGGCCTGCACCTGGATGTTCACATTCGGGTAAGTCTTCTTGAAACTTTCCGTCCACAGCGTCATCAGGTTCGCCAGGGTGTCGGAACCCACACTGGAGAGGTTGCCGGAAACACCGGAAGACTTTTTGTACTCAGGAAGCTCCGGGTCAACTTGTGACGCGCCGGCCGCATGCGGCAGGGCAACGACGGAAAGCGCAATCAGTGCCGCACCAGCGGTTAACTTTGTCATGGGTTCTACCAACAGAAATGGGAAGGTCCGTGCACGATATCGGTGGTTTGTGACAGTAATGTTACAACCCCGTGACAGCCGTCCGACTACTGCCACCGTCGAACACGCACCGAAAACGGCTGCCAGCCCCCGGTGCGCTGCGGATTTCCAGGTGGGCGCGGTGGCGCTCCAGCGCGTGCTTGACGATGGCCAGCCCGAGGCCGGTGCCACCGGTTTCCCGCGAGCGGGCGACATCCGAACGGTAAAAGCGCTCGGTCAGCCGCGGAATGTCGCGGGCGGCCACGCCGATCCCGGTATC
This sequence comes from Oceanococcaceae bacterium, assembly GCA_041593295.1. Classification (GTDB taxonomy): domain Bacteria; phylum Pseudomonadota; class Gammaproteobacteria; order Nevskiales; family Oceanococcaceae; genus MS8. The sequence goes on from JBFHON010000063.1 coordinate 8,397, forward strand.
CGAGACTTCCAGCACCGGGCAATCCCTCTCGAGGAACCAGCGCAGCGTGATCCTGCCCCCCTCGGGGGTGTATCGCACAGCGTTCGACAGCAGATTCCCCGCCACGCTCTGCAATTCCAGCGGCATGCCCTGCAGGGCAATACCATCCGCGATCTCCGCCGCAATCTCGTGCCGTCCGTCGGACAGGTCACGGGCCTCGCGCACGGCATCATTCAGCAGGCGCGGCATGTCGACCATTTCGAAATCCGACGAGCGCGCCGAGCCCTCCAGGCGCGCCAGTTTGAGCATGTCGAGAATGATGTTCTCCATGCGCTTGGACTGACGCTGCATTTGCTGCAACGGATCGGCCCATTGCCCCATGCCGTGCCCTGCCGATGAGGCATCCCCGACCATCAGTTCCAGATAGCCGCTGATCACGGTCAGCGGAGTGCGCAGTTCGTGGGAGGCATTGCTGACGAAATCCCTGCGCATCTGCTCCACCCGGATACGGTCGGTGATGTCACGCGCAATCAACAGCCGCTGGCTGTGCCCGTAGGGAACCAGCCGCACCCACAGCGTGTGCGCAGGGTCGGCGATGCCGGGAATTTCCACCCCCAGTGAACCGTCATCCGGATCAGCCATATAACGCTGAAAGGCCGGGTGGCGGATCAGGTTGGATATGCGCTGCCCCATGTCACGCTTGGTCAGCAGACCCAACAGCTGGCTGGCGGCCGGGTTGTACCAGACGGTACGCCCCTGCTCGTCCAGCACCACCGCAGCATCCGGCAGCGCATTGGTCGAGGCCCGGAACTCCTTGACGATGCTGGCCAGACGGCGTTTGCGTTTGCGCGCCTGTTTGTACCGGGAAACCGCTCCATCGTAGATATCACGCCACAAGCCCACACCGATGGGCAGATCATGGTTTTTGGGTGACAGCTGCCAGACGCGCAAGCGCGCGCCAGCCATGATGTGATGCGCCGAAAGTCCGGCAAGCGCAACCACCAGGCCGGTCTCCGCACTGGCCCAGATGGCACCCAGTGCCAGACCCGCCAGAAGCACCAGCAGGGTGCGCGGCCCTTCGCTGCGAACAGCCAGCCAGATCGCCTCACGGTTCACGCTGCAACCGCCTCCAGATTCGGGATACGCAGAGCTGCATCTGCACGTTGATCGCATTCATCGGTGCAAGGATAGTCGTAACAGGTCGGGAAAATATGACAGGGCCGTGGCGGGCCGACGGCTCGCCGGGTCTACTGAGTATTTGCGCTGGAGCCGGTGCGTTCCCGTGATAGAATGCGGGGTTATTCTGGCAGCAACCAGATACCGCTTTATTTACCGTGCCGTGCTCACGTCGTGATCACGGCCCATTTTTATCTACGGCCATTACCGACATCATCATGACCGACCTTAGCAAATACCGGAATATCGGCATCTTCGCCCACGTGGATGCGGGCAAGACCACCACAACGGAACGCATCCTCAGTCTCACCGGCAAGATCCACAAGCTGGGTGAAGTGCATGATGGCGAGGCCACCACGGACTTCATGGACCAGGAGCGTGAGCGCGGCATCACCATCCAGTCCGCGGCGACGTCCACCTTCTGGAAGGACCATCGCTTCAACATCATCGACACCCCCGGACACGTGGACTTCACCATCGAGGTGTACCGTTCACTGAAAGTGCTCGACGGCGGCGTCGGCGTGTTCTGTGGCTCCGGCGGCGTGGAGCCGCAGTCCGAAACGAACTGGCGCTACGCCAACGATGCCAACGTATCGCGCATCATCTACGTCAACAAGCTGGACCGCCTGGGTGCCGACTTCTACCGCGTCGTCAAGCAGGTGGAAGAAGTGCTGGCCGCCACACCGCTGGTCATGACCCTGCCGATCGGTGAAGAAGACGAGTTCGTCGGCGTTGTTGACCTGCTGACCATGAAAGCATGGGTGTGGGACGCCTCCGGCGACCCGATGAACTACGAAATCGTAGACATCCCGGCCGACATGCAGGCCAAGGCCGAAGAATGGCGCGAGAAGCTGGTCGAAACTGCCGTTGAGCAGGACGACGACCTGATGGAAGCCTACCTGGAAGGCAACGAGCCCAGCATCGAAGATCTGAAGAAGTGCATCCGCAAGGGCACGCTGGCCGTGGATTTCTTCCCGACCTACTGCGGCTCCTCCTTCAAGAACAAGGGCGTGCAGCTGGTACTGGACGCGGTTGTCGACTACCTGCCCAGCCCGACCGAAGTCGAGCCGCAGCCTGAAGTTGACCTGGAAGGTAACGAAACCGGCGGCAAGGCCATTGTTGACCCCAGCAAGCCCCTGCGCGCGCTGGCCTTCAAGATCATGGACGACCGCTACGGCGCCCTGACCTTCGTGCGGATCTACTCGGGCAGCATCGCCAAGGGTGACACCGTACTGAACACCTTCACCGGCAAGACCGAGCGCATCGGCCGCATTGTGGAAATGCACGCGGACGAACGGATCGAACTGGACAAGGCTACCGCTGGCGACATCGTTGCTGTCCTGGGCATGAAGAACACCCAGACCGGCCACACGCTGTGCGACCCGAAAAACCCGGCGACCCTCGAGCCGATGGTCTTCCCGGATCCCGTCATCTCGATGGCCGTGTCTCCCAAGGACAAGGGCGGCAACGAAAAGATGGGTCTGGCCCTGCAGAAAATGGCCCAGGAAGATCCTTCGTTCACGATTCGTACCGACGAAGAGTCGGGTGAAACGATCCTGGCCGGCATGGGCGAACTGCACCTTGACGTGAAGGTCGACATCCTGCGCCGCACCTACGGTGTGGATGTGGTCGT
>JBFHON010000064.1:0-11125 GCA_041593295.1 Oceanococcaceae bacterium
CGGCACGCTGCACACCGGTTTCCAGTTCGGCCTGAATGTCCATACGCTGGCCTGGACGCTGATGATGCTGGTGATCCTTTCCGGCCTGTGGGGCGTGTTCGCCTACCAGCGCTATCCCTCCGTTATCACGGACCGGCGCGGCAATTTGCCGGCGGAGGACATGCTGCGCGAGATTGCCGAGCTGGACCGGCAACTGGTGCTGGTGGCTTCGGAACTGGGCAAGGATGTGCACGACCGGACGTTGCAGTCCATAGCGCGTACCCGTCTGGGCGGCTCCTTCTGGCAGCAGGTGCGGGGGATCCCGACCCAGGCGGCCGGCGAGAGCCTGGTGACAAGGTTGCGCGATGAGCTCAACAAACCGGTGATCGCCGGCAAGCCGGAAGTGGCGGCCGCAGCGCCAACGCGCGACGGCAATGCGACGATGATGTTTGTCGCCGATGCCTTTGTTTCCGGTCGTCAGGATGCGGATCAGCGGGAAACCCGGCGCAAGCTGCTGGACCTGTTCTCGCGCAAGAAGGCGCTGGTGACCAACCTCAATGCCGATGTGACACGGAGGGCGCGGATGGCCCTGTGGCTGTATTTCCACGTGCCGCTCACCATCGCCCTGATTGCCAGCCTGCTGGTGCATGTCCTCGCCGTTTTCATCTACTGGTAGCGCGCATGATTTTCGTCATCCGACAACTCCGGGGCAGTGAAAACAACCAGACGATCGTTGATCGCAAGCTGGAAGGGGGCGTTTTGAGTATCGGCCGGGGTGCCGATCGGGATGTGCTCATCAATGACTCCCGTGTCGCCTGGGAACACGCGGAAGTCCGCATCGAGAAAAACGACCGGTTCAGTCTGTATGTCGAGGAAGACGCCGGCTCGGTCCTGCTGAACGGCGCGCCTTCCCGGGGCGGGCGACTCGCCGATGGCGATACCGTCGGTATCGGTGGTACAGACATCACCTTCCGGGTGATCGACGACCGGATCGACATCGAACTCCGGGAAGTGCGCCGGGGCAAGGATGATGCAGCCGCGCAACTGCGGGCCCAGTCGCGGCTGTCGCTGGCCGAAGCGCACGTGAGCAAGCGCCGCTGGAGCTGGGGGCTGTTTGCGCTGGTACTCGGGCTGGGTGCGCTGATACCGCTGGCCGGGCGTTACCTGCCCGGGGCGATGACAGCGGCGCTACCGGCGGTGCTGCAGGACGACATCTGGATATCCGGGCCGATTTCATCGGCGCACCAGAATTTCGCGAGCCAGTGCGAGCTGTGTCATCTGCAGCCCTTCGAGATGACGCCCGACCGGGCCTGCGCCGGCTGCCATCAGAACCTGGCGCATCACGGCGATGATCCGCAGACCATGCAGGAGCTGGGCCTGGATACCCAGCGTTGCGGGTCCTGTCACCACGAACACGAAGGTGATGCCGGGCTGATCCAGGAGCACCCCCGTCTGTGTACAGGCTGCCATGCCAGGCCGGAGGAAAAACTGCCCGGATCTGGCCTGCTGGCGGCTGCCGACTTCGCGGACGCGCACCCGGAGTTCTCCCCCCAGACCTGGCAGTTCAATGCTGCGGATGAACTGGAAGACCGGTCGACGCCACTGCAGGGGCCGCTGCAAGAGGAATCCGCGCTCATTTTTCCGCATGACCTGCACCTTGATCCGGAGGGCGTCGAAGACCGGCGTGGCGATCTGCAGGCCCTGAACTGCGGTTCCTGTCATGCCTACCAGGCCGGTGAAGTCCGTTTCCAGCCGGTGCAGTTCGACCGGCATTGCCAGGACTGCCACAGTCTGGAGTTCGACCCGGCAAACCCGGGACGGGAGGTTCCGCATGGCAATACGCAGGCGGTGCTGGAGGATTTGCGTGGGTACTTCGCCCGTGCGGTGCTGGAAGGGCGCGAATATGTCCCGCTGGTGGCGCCGGGCGGACCGCGTGGCCGCGGGCGCAGTACCGGCGAAAATCGCAAGCGCGGTACGCTGCTGGAAAAGGCTGACGCCTTTGCCCGTGATGCCATCGACGAATCGCTGCGTGTCCGCCTGTGTGCCAAATGCCATCGGGTCGATGTGTCGACCACCAGCGAGGCGGAGTGGGATGTCGTTCCCTTCCGCCAGCGCGAGGTGTGGATGACCGCGGCCCGTTTCGACCATTCCTCGCATCAGGTCATGGAGTGCGGTGCCTGCCATCAGGCGCTCGGCTCGGATACGGCCGAGGATGTGTTGATGCCGGGGCGGGCCTCCTGTACCGGTTGTCACGGGGGCAATCGCGCCATGGCCGACCGCATGCAGTCCACCTGTGTGGACTGCCATGGCTTCCACATTGCGGAAGCGCTGCGGATGCCGGCAACGCAGGTCAGCGTGCCAGCGGCAACGGACGTGGTCGCGGATGAGTCGCTGGGCCGGGAAGACGACATGCCGGGAGCGGAATCCGAGGCGCAGTAGTGATTGCCTTGGGGCTTTGCTAGGATGGTCTGACCGCCGTCCAGGCTGTGCAGTTGTTCGGAGACGTTCCGGGACGGTTCGAAATCACAACAGGTCGAGGGGGTATGACCGTGATGGAGGTTCGAAGGTTCCGTCGGTGCATCGCACTGATGACGGTGGGGGTTCTGGCGGCATGCTCGTCCGGTGACCGCAACGACGACGAACGTGGCATCGGTCTGGGGGCCGAGCCCTGCACCGGAAGCTGCCAGCGCATACCCACGCGGCTGACAGCGGAAGATGTGCAGCTGGTCGTGTCGCGAGCCGCCACCGAGGCCGCAGCACGGGGCGAGGCGGCAACCATCGCGGTGGTGGACCGTGTCGGCAATGTGCTGGGTGTGTTCCGGATGGACGGGGCTGATCCCTCGCTCACTGTCACCTCCACGCCGGGCGAATCCAGCGTGATCGATGGCGGGCTCGAGCGCCTGGCCTTCATCCCGTCCGAGCTGGGCGCGATTTCCAAGGCGCTCACGGCTGCGTACTTTTCTTCGGAAGGGCAGGCATTCACCAGTCGCACCGCGAACCAGATCATTCAGGAAAACTTCAACCCCGGTGAGCTGAATGCGCCCAGTGGCCCCTTGTTCGGGGTCCAGTTCAGCCAGCTCGCCTGCTCCGATATTTCCCGTCGTTTCAATGGCGTCGGGCCCGATCCGGGTTCACACCGGGCGCCGCTGGGTTTTGCCGCGGACCCCGGGGGCATTCCGCTCTACAAGAATGGCACACCGGTCGGGGCCATCGGGGTCATGGCAGATGGCATCTACAGTCTCGACAAGTCGCTGTTTGAGCCCGATTCACTGGACGATAACGCCGACGAGTTGATCGCGATTGCCGGCAGCTTCGGCTTCGCCGCGCCACGCGACCGGCGCGCGGACCGGGTGACGGCAGAAGGCAAGACGCTGCGGTTCACCGATGCGGATTTTGACGACCTCGCCAGCAACCCGGAACAGGCGCCGGCGATTCCGGTCGGTGGTGCATTCATCGCCGTTCGCGGTTATCGCGGGGCCGGTGTCTCGCCAGGTACGGCATTCGGGCATCCGGATTCCGGGGTGCGTCCCGTGGCACCCGGCTCGGTCTTCGCTGGTCTGGATGCCTATGTGGTGGTTGATGAAAACAACAACAACCGCTTCCCGCCCCGCGCAGGCACCGATGGCTTGCTGACCCAGGCGGAAGTTGTCGATCTGCTGCGCGAGTCGCTGGTGGTTGGCAACCGTTCGCGGAGTCAGGTCCGCCGGCCGGTCGGCGACTACTCCCGCCTGACGGTTGTGGTCACCGATACGCGGGGTGCGGTGCTCGGGTTGCTGCGGGCGGAAGATACGCTGGTGGACGCCATCGACGTCACCATCCAGAAGGCCCGCTCGGTGGCGTTCTTTGCGTCAACGCAGGCGGCGCAGCGGTTTCAGGATGTACCACCGGCCGAGTATCTGGCCCCCGGGGAGGAAGTGCGGGTGCTTCGCGAGTCACCGCTGTTCCCCTACATCGAGAATGCACGCCGTGTGCTCAATCAGCCATCGGCCTTTGCCGACGGTGCCTTTGCCTACAGCTTGCGTTCAATCGGGCTGCTCTCGCGCCCCTTCTTTCCTGACGGAATCTGGGGTACGCCGGCCGGGCCGTTCAGCAAGCCGGCAGGGCAGTGGAGCCTGTTTTCGACCGGCGCCGAACTGGACCTGATCTATAACGGCCTGATCAACCACATTGCCTACGTTGCCGGTCTGGTACCGGATGACGTCGGGCAGAACTGCACCGGTATTCGCGGCCTGAGCGATGGCTTCTCGGTGTCGCCGGGCCAGTTTTCCGAACTGCCCAACGGCTTCACCATTTTTCCCGGGGCCGTGCCGATCTATCGGGATAACGTCCTGGTCGGCGGCCTGGCTTCCTCGGGGGACGGGGCCGATCAGGACGGCATGATTCCCTTTCTGGGGCTGGACGCAGTCAGCCGCCTGCCCGGAAGCACCCTGAATAACGCGCCCAAGGCCATTCGGTCTGATCAGATCCGGTTTGATGACTGGAACCTGCGATACGTCATTTGCCCGCAGGCGCCGTTCCTGGATTCCGATGAGGAGGCTGCTTGTGAAGGTCTTTAATTCGATAGGGCTGGTCGCCATCGGGGCGCTGCTGTCCGGGGTGCCGCTGCTGGCGGCGGGCAGCACGGGGGGCGATAGACCGGCGGAGGTGGCACTCGAGCCGCTGATTCTGCTGGCGCAGGCGGAGGACGAATATGTGCCAACGCGCAGCCGGCGTGGGCGTCAGCGTTCTACGGCAAGCGAGGAGCAGTCGACTCCCGTCGACGAGGTGCTGCCGGTTCCGGCGGCGGTAAAGGAACCGGAGCAGAACGAGCAGCCTGCGGCCGTTGTGGAGCCGGTCCGGGATGCGGTTCAGCCTGCGGTCACCCGGCCGGTAGTGCGCGAGGCGGTCGAGGACAGCCGTCCGGCAGTTCGGCGGCCGCCGGCGGCTCCCGCCGCGGTGACGCCGCAACGTCCCCGCAGCGCGCCGGTCATTCGCGAACCTGCGGTATTGAAAGCCCGCAAGCCGCGGCGCAGCAGCAGTCGTGGTGGCTCGGTGGCCGGGCAACCCGACCCGAACAGCGCCTCGGGGCTTGTGCGCCTCGAGCCCGCACCGGCCGATGCCGTCTACGCGGCCGAAGTCGTGCCTGACCGCTGGCAGCTCACGAAAAACCTGGGGTTGACCAATCATCCCTGGTGGGACCCGTACAACCAGAACACGCTGAAGGCAGACCGCCCGGTATTCGGACGCTGGTTCTTCAACATGGCGCTGATCTCCGAGAGCATTTTCGAGGCGATTCGCATCCCGATTCCCACCGGCCCGCAGGCCGAAGATGGCCCCGGCAGCCTGGACGTGATCGGGGACGGCGAGGTCAGCGTGGCCATTCAGGAGTTCACGGCAGGATTCGTGTTCTACCAGGGGGATACCACCTTCATGCCGCCGGACTGGGAGTTCCGCTTCACGCCGGCCTTCAACCTGAACCGCACCGAGGCCCAGCAGGAACGGGCGCTGTATGTGGATCCACGCCGCGGCACCCTGCGCAAGGACAACCACCTGGGAATCCAGGAGCTGTTTGTCGACAAGCACCTGTATGACGCCTCCGACCGCTATGACTTCACCAGCGTCCGGGTCGGTATTCAGCCCTTCAATGCGGATTTCCGCGGGTTCCTGTTCCGGGACGAGCAGCTGGGTGTGCGTCTGTTCGGCAACCGCAACAACAACAAGCTGCTGTACAACCTGGCCTGGTTCCGGCGTATCGAGAAGGACACCAACTCCGGTCTGAACGCCCTCAATGAGCCCTTGCGCAAGGATGATGTCTTTGTTGCCAACCTGTACTTTCAGGATTTCTACACGCTGGGATTCACCGGCGAGCTGATCGCGCTGTACAACATCAACAGGGAAGGGGACGAAGGCGAGAACTACTACAACCAGAACGGGTTCATCGAGCGCCCGGCATCCATCGGCCTGGAATCCCCCCGGAATTACGACGTGCTGTATCTGGGCCTTGCCGGGGATGGGCACTTCGGACGGCTGAATCTCAGTGCGACCTCCTACCTTGCTCTCGGCTCCACCAGCCGGGGCGTGTTCGTGGAGGAGGAAACCGACATTTCTGCCGGCTTCTGGGCGGCCGAAGCCTCCTTTGACAGTGACTGGATCCGTTATCGTCTGTCCGCGTTGTACGCCACCGGGGATGATGACCCCTTCGATGACACGGAAACCGGTTTCGATGCCGTGTTCGAGGAGCCGCTGTTTGCTGGCGCGGACACCAGTTACTGGATTGGTCAGGCGATTCCCTTCATCGGCGGGGGGCTGGTACAGCTGACCACGCTGGATGGCGTGCTCAACAGCGTGCGCAGTTCGAAGGAAGAGGGGCAGTCCAACTTCACCAACCCCGGCACGGTGCTGCTCGGGGTCGGGGCCGATTTTGATTTCATGCCGCAGTGGCGACTGTCACTGAACGTGAATCAGCTCTGGTTCGCTGCCACCGAGGTTCTCGAGGAAGCCCGGGCTCAGGGCGATATCGATGAATCCATCGGGACGGACATTTCCATTTCCAGCATCTACCGGCCGCTGTTCACGCAGAACATCATCATGCGGGCCTCGGCGGCGGCTCTGGTGCCTGGCGCGGGATACAAGGCTCTCTACGGTGACGAGATGGGCTATTCCGTACTGCTCAACCTGATACTGGCTTACTGATCATGCGACACATTCAACAAACCCTGTTGCTGGCACTCAGCCTGACTTCCCTGGCCGTGGCAGCCTCTGGCGGGGAATCCCCGCGCAATGTGCGCTACGAAACGGCGCCGCCGGCACCCGCGTCGCAGACTCGCGCGGAGGTCGAAGCCAAGAGCGCGGGCTGCATCAGCTGCCACACCCGTACCGACGAGCTCACCATGCACCGGCAACCGGGCATCCTGCTGGGCTGCACGGACTGCCATGGTGGCAAGGCTGACGTGATCCTGCCGCCGGGTGTTACGGCGGACAGCCCGAGCTACATGGCGACGCTGGAGCGTGCGCACGTGTTGCCACGATATCCGGATACCTGGGACTGGCCGTCATCGGCCAACCCCGAGCACAGCTATGCACTGCTGAACCAGGAATCCCCGGAGTATGTGCGTTTCGTGAACCCCGGTGACCTGCGGGTTGCCGAAGAGGCCTGCGGAGCCTGCCACCAGCAGACGGTGGAGGCGGCCAAGCGCAGCCTGATGGCCACCGCTGCCATGTTCTGGCAGGGGGCGTCCTATAACAACGGGATCCTGCCGTACAAGCGCCCGGTCCTTGGGGAAAGTTATACCCGCGAGGGCGAGGCGGCCAAGTTGCTCGGGCCTGTCACGGCGACGCCCGAAATGGCAGCGAAGGGCGTGGTCGATGTGCTGTTCCCGCTGCCGTCCTGGGAAACCACTCCGCCCGGCGACGTGTTCCGGGTCTTCGAGCGGGGCGGGCGCGTGATTACCAACCTGTTCCCGGAAACCGCCAACCCGAATGCGATAGGCAACATCCAGTTGCTCGATGAGCCCGGGCGCCCGGACTTGAGGCAATCCAATCGAGGGCCCGGTACGGGGCTGCGCATTTCCGTTCCCGTCCTCAACATTCACAAGACCCGGTTGAATGACCCTTTGATGTGGTTCCTGGGAACCAACGACCAGCCCGGCGATTACCGTTCTTCCGGCTGCTCGTCCTGTCATGTGGTCTATGCCAATGACCGGACGCCGAAACACTCCGGGCCTTATGCCCGGTTCGGGCATACCGGGAAGACCCAGACCATCGACCCGACCATACCGAAGGATGAGTCCGGGCACCCGCTGAAACACGCATTTACCTCGGCCATCCCGAGTAGTACCTGCATGACCTGCCACATGCACCAGCCCAATATCTTCGTCAACAGCTATTACGGCTACACGATGTGGGACTACGAGTCGGATGCCCCAGCCATGTGGCCGAAGGAACAGCGTTACCCCGATGCGAAAACCATCCGCGAGGTCAACCAGCGTAACCCCGAAGGGGCAGCGCCGCGCGGGCTGTGGTCTGACAAGGAGTTCCTTGAAAACGTCACCGACCTGAACGACAGCCTGGAAGCCACCCAGTTTGCGGACTACCACGGTCATGGCTGGAATTTCCGCGCGGTATTCAAGAAGGATCGCAAGGGCAACCTGCTGGATGCTGACGGCAAGATCGTCTCGCGGGATGACCCGAAGAAATTCGAAAAGGCCGTGCACATGTCGTCGGTACACGCCGATGTCGGCATGCAATGCGTGGATTGCCACTTTTCGCAGGATGTGCACGGTAACGGGCACATGATGGCCGAGGTTGCCGAAGCCATCGAAATCGAGTGCTCGGACTGCCACGGCACGGCAAAGTCCTATCCGAAACTGGTCACCTCCGGCCCGGCCGCGCCTCCGGGCGGGAACGACCTGCGTGTGGCCCGAACCCCCGATGGCCGCAAGCGTTTCGAGTGGGTGGGCAAGAAGCTGTATCAGCGTTCCAACGTGGACCCGAACCTGGAGTGGGAGCTGAGTCTGGTCAAGGACTCGGTGACGCCCGGGCATTCGCAATACAACGCGAAGGCGGCACGGGCCAAGACCATGTCGCGTGACACCCAGACCCAGAAGTGGGGCAGTCGTGTCAGCGCCGAGGACTGGGCGCATGGTGAAGAGGAAATGACCTGTTACACCTGTCACCTGTCATGGACGACCAGTTGTGCCGGCTGTCACCTGCCGGTGGAAGCCAACTGGAAAACCGAGCGGCAGCACTATGAAGGTGGCGAGACCCGCAACTTTGCCACCTACAACCCACAGGTCGTGCGTGACCAGATGTTCCAGTTGGGCAAGCATGGCCCGGCCAAGGGCGGGCGGGTTGCGCCGGTGCGTTCGTCATCTGCGCTGGTGCTGTCGTCAACCAACGTCAATCGCGAAAAAATCTACGTGCAGCAGCCACCGGTGGCGTCCAGTGGGTATTCATCACAGGCATTCGCTCCGCACTTCCCGCACACCGTGCGCAAGACCGAAACCAAGACCTGTTCGGACTGCCACCTCTCCGAAAAGAACGACAACAACGCCATCATGGCGCAGCTGTTGTTGCAGGGAACCGGCTTTGTGAACTTCGTCGGTTACAACGCCTGGGTCGGCGGGGACGGCGGCATTGACGCCGTGCAGGTCACCGAATGGGAGGAGCCGCAGGCTGTGATCGGCAGCTACCTGCAAAAATATGCCTACCCGGACTGGTATGCGCAGCATCTGGAGCGTGACCGTCACCTGACCACCGCGCACAGCCATGGAACCGGGGATGCGGTGGGTTGCCTGCAATTACGCGGGGAGTATCTGTTCGTGGCCCAGGGACGCAAGGGCTTCGAGGTCTATGACGTTGCCAGCATCGGCAACAAGGGCTTTTCCCAACGCATCATCAGTGCGCCGTTTTCGGCACTGGGGCATGACACGCATGTGTCAACTGCCGATGCGAGCTGTGTAGCGCTGCCCACCAATCAGCCCATTCATCCGCCGCGCAATGAAGGCGAGCTGATGCGGGAGCAGAATCTTGAGCAGCCCTTCCACCCGATCTACAACTACGCATTGATCAGCGATCGTACGGAAGGACTGATCCTGGTGGACGTGAACGCGCTGGCCGATGGTGAACCCCGGAACAATTTCCTCAGCCGGGCGCTGACCTGGGATGCCGAGGGCCTGTTACGGGGGGCGCGGCACGTGACCATTGCCGGTCACATGGCCTACGTCGCCGCTGATGCCGGTCTGGTGGTGGTGGATCTGGACCAGCCCCTGATGCCGAAGGTGGCGGCCGTACTCGAGATGCCGGGGCTGCAGGCAACAGCGGTCCAGTTCCGCTATCTGTTTGCGGCCACCGACACCGGCATCCAGGTCGTTGACGTGACCCAGCCGACCCGGCCGCGCCCGGTTGCTGGGGCGAAGGTCCCGCTGGCCAGCGCCTACCGGGTCTATCTGGCACGGACCTACGCCTACGTCGCCGCAGGCGAGGACGGTCTGGCGATCATCGATATCGAAAAACCGGAAGCGCCGAAGCTGTTGACGCGGTTCACTGCCGGTGGGGAAATCAACGATGCCCGTGACGTGGTGGTGGGGTCGACGAATGCGTCGCTGTTTGCCTATGTCGCCAGCGGCGCCGGGGGGTTGAAAGTGGTGCAACTGACCAGCCCGGATTCGCAGCCGAACTTCTACGGTTTCTCCCCGGAACCGCGGCCGGAGCTGATTGCGCGCTATGCGACCAGCAAGCCGGCACTGTCCCTGAGCCGGGGCCTGGACCGGGATCGAGGAGTCGACGAGAACGGGCACCAGATCGCCGTGTTCGGCCGGATTGGTTCGCGGCCGTTCAACGAGGACGAAATGTCCCGCATGTACCTCAACGACAAGGGCGAGCCGTGGTTTGTTTCGGACCGGGTCCGCTAGGTCCAACCTGCAGAAAAGCCGCCGCTCAGGCGGCTTTTTTATGTCCGGCTGTTCCGCGCAACGAAGTCTTCATGTTGGTGACATAACGTGAGTGTCACTTTGGTGTAATGGAATTCTTCGATGGAAAAGAGGCCCAATGATCGCGCTGCCGTCGTCAGTGCGTTGTGGACATTCAAAAACCAGTGTGATGCCAGGCGGCACCTCAAGCTGCCGATGGTGCACTTCAAGATGATGCTTGCTGATCAGGCCTATCGCGAAGGGATGCTGGAGCGCGCCGAGGCAACTGGCGACCCGGTGCTCAAGGCGGCCGTCGCCGGCATCCGCGCGATGCAGATCGAAGGGGCTGTGGAGCGGGCACCGGAAAGCCCGCGTCCACGGGTCGCCGTTTCCGAGCCGGTGCAATCGATCCCGTCGCAGTCCATGGGTTCGAGCATGAATCCTGCCCTGCTGATCGGGGTCGGTCTGGTCGCCATTCTCGGGCTTGCCTACCTGGTGCTGGGGCCGCAGGACCGGGACGCCGGCGAGTCCGCCGAAAATATCGCGGTGGTTCGAAGCGTGACCGCTGACACCACCTGGGAAAGTGGGCAAACCTACCTGCTCGAAGGCCCCACATATGTCGACAACGGGGCCCGGCTGACGATCGAGGCCGGTGTGAGCGTTCTGGGTATGCCGGGATCCGCGTTGATCGTGACCCGGGAAGCCTCCATCCATGCACGGGGACGGGTGGACGCACCGATCGTCTTCACCAGTGCCAA
>JBFHON010000065.1:0-11066 GCA_041593295.1 Oceanococcaceae bacterium
GGCAATCGGCTCCCGCTCACCACGACCCTCCATCAGCAGGCGATCTGCGATGACCCCATTGCTGGCCAGAACCGAGCGCACACTTTCGGCACGGCGCTCGGAGAGGCCCTGGTTGTAGGCATCGCTGCCGGTGGAATCCGTGTGACCAACGACATGGACGACGGTCTTGTCATAATCCTTCAGCACTTCTGCGATCTTGGTGTAGGTCGCCAGCGCCGCGGGCCGGACATCGGCCTTGTTCACATCGAAGGACACGTCGGAAGCAATGCCGATTTTCAGGGCATCACCTGCCAGCCGCGTGATGTTGAGCTCGTTGCGCGCAGCCTCTGCGGCCAGCTCGCGTTCGAGTTCGGCCTGCTGCTTGTCCATGTAGTTGCCAACGGCACCGCCAGCGATGGCACCCACCACCGCGCCGATATAGCGTCCCTTGTTGCCATCAACCTGGTGGCCGGCCACCGCGCCAAGCAGCGCCCCCACCGCCGCGCCAGTCTTGGCACGCTTGTTGGGGTCGTCGGCAGCACAACCCGCCAGAAGCATGGTGGTCGTGACGGTGGCGGCAATGGCACCGCGACGCAGGACATGTGAGCTTGGGTTCATCGTCTTCTTTTCCTTTTCGAGCTGGAACGCCGACCACCCGGAGGTGGCGCCGATGCGGGTACCAGATCCAGTTTCCGCGAGGCCGGCTCCGCAGCGGCAATTCTGACAGCTAGCGACTGCCCGAGGGTGAAAACCTGGCCACCGCGTCTGCCGCGCAAAACCTTGCGCTCTGACTCGTAGACAAAATAATCGTTCCCCAGCTGGCTGATGTGAACCAGCCCGGAGATGTTGTAGGCATCGAGCTCCACGAACAGGCCGAACTCAGTCACACCGGTAATGGTCCCCTGCACTTCCTCGCCTACCTTGTTGGCCAGGAAGTCGATCTTCATGGCCTCGATCACGCCCCAGCTGGCCTTGTCCGAGCGCCGCTCCAGCTCCGAACACTGCATGCCCAGCTCACCCCAGTCCTCCTGACGCAGGGACGGCCCACCCAGCATCGCGTACAACGCACGGTGCACCATCAGATCGGGGTAGCGGCGGATCGGCGAGGTGAAGTGGGCGTAATCCTGCAGCGCCAGACCAAAGTGCCCGGCATCGGACGGTGCGTAGTGCGCCTGCTGCAGGCTCTGCAGCACCGCAAGCTGGACCGTTGCCGAGTCCTCGCGCTCTTCCAGCGAGGCCAGCAGATCGGCGTAGTCCTTCGGCTCCGGCTGATCTCCTCCCCCCAGCGACAGCCCGTGCCCAGCAAGAAAGATACGCAGCTCTTCCAGCTTGGGCGCCGAGGGCGTCTCGTGCACCCGCGCCAGAAAGGGCTGTTTCGCCTTGCGCAACTCGCGCGCGGCAGCCACGTTGGCGAGGATCATGCATTCTTCGACCAGCCGGTGAGCGACCGTTCGATCCGGGACCGCCATACCGGCAACACGCCCCTCGGCATCCAGCTCGATCTGCAGATCACGGCTATCGAAATCCAGCGCACCACGAACTTCGCGACAGGCGTGCAGGTGGCGGTGCAGGCGCGAGAGATTCCGCAGGTTGCGCACCACCTTCCGGTTCCACGTCTTGGGAAAGTCTCCCGTTTCCAGGGCCTGGGCGACGTCCCCGTAAATCAGCCGGGCCTGGGACCGGATCAGCGCCGGGTAAAACTTGGAGCGCTGAAGGTCGCCACGCGAGGACACCTGCATCTCGCACACCAGCACCGCACGGTCCTCATCCGGACGCAGGGAGCAGAGGTTGTCCGAAAGCCTGTGCGGGAGCATGGGCAGCACCCGCCCCGGAAAATAGGTCGAGGTGCCGCGCGCGCGGGCTTCCTGGTCGATCAGACCACCCGGCTCGACGTGCGCTGTGACATCGGCGATCGCCACATACAGCCGGAATGCGAGCCCGCGGCGCTCGGCCAGCACGGCATCGTCAAAGTCCTTGGCATCCGCGCCATCAATGGTGACGAAGGGCTTGTTGCGCAGATCGATGCGCGGCAACAGATCAACCGGCCCGCGGACCTGTTCCGCTGCACGGAGAACCTCCGGTGGAAATTCTGTCGGCAACTGGAACTCGTCGATAATCGATGCGATGCGCAGCGCCGCATCCGGCAGGTCTCCGAGCACTTCCAGCACCGTCGCGCGACCGCTCTCCAGCTGCGCACGCACGAATTGACCGTGCGCCAGTTCATCGGCGCCGTCCAGTGCCCAGGAACCGTCGCGAATGGCCGACTCCACCTGCAGGAACGTCTGCGCTGCGCGCTTGTCGACACGGCCGGCCACGATTTCCGCGCCGGGCTGAGACAGGAGCTCATAGCCCAGCACGCGCCCGCTGTCCTCGTCGGTACGCGTGATGCGGATTTTCGCCCCGTGCGGAGGGCGCGGGAGGTCCCGGTCTATTTCCAGGGAACCGGGCGAGTTTTCGAGCTGCGCTCGATCAGCACCTTTTTGACGCCGACAAACAACCGCATGCACGGAAGCGCTTGTTTTTGTGTCATGGGTGCTGTGGTGGGTTGACAATATTTTTTCCTCGTTTAATATGCGCGGCTTGCTGCTTGCCGAGGTGGCGGAATTGGTAGACGCGCTAGATTCAGGTTCTAGTAGGGGAAACCCTGTGGAGGTTCAAGTCCTCTTCTCGGCACCATCAAACTAGATGTAGCAAGGGTTCCAAGGGGTGTTATCACTCTCCTTGTCGCCCGAGACCCGAAAAGCCCCTCAATAGGGGCTTTTTCGTTGGGGCCAGTGTAACAGCCCGCAAACGACAAAAAGCTTCCGCCTTTGCTGGAAGCTTCCGCAGAAGACCCGGCCCCGCCCCATCGCGGAGCCTCTGCGACCCCGTCAGGGCACTTATTTTCTTCCTCCGTCGCGCGCCCTGGACTCCAGCTGGATTGAGCCCACCGCTGAGCTCCGCGCATGCATGAGCGCCGGACAGCAGAGCAAAAGGCAACGGACAACGCGATTGGCGGCCGCCCATTCGCGACCGAAGCACACACAGAAAAAAGCCCGCTTGTCAGCGGGCTTTTTCCAGCGGGTCTCAGGAGTTGCCGAACGGGTGCTCCAGGATAATCGTCTCGTCACGATCAGGGCCGGTGGAAACCAGTGTCACACGGGCGCCTACGAGCTCCTCCATGCGGCGCAAATAGGTCTGGGCGGCCTCGGGCAGCTCATCCCAGCTGCGAATGCCGGCCGTGGAACCCGACCATCCGGGCCAGTCTTCATAAACAGGCTGACAACGCTCGTAGGCAGCCGCCCCATAGGGCCAGTGATCGAGCACTTCGCCGTCCAGTTCGTAACCGGTACAGATCCGCACCGTGTCCAGCCCATCGAGCACATCGAGTTTGGTGATGCACAGCGCGCCAATACCGTTGTTGATGACCGCCCGTCGCGCAGCAACCGCATCAAACCAGCCACAGCGGCGCGCGCGACCGGTAGTAGCCCCGACCTCCCCGCCCTTCTTGGCGAGGTAGGCACCGACGTCATCGTGCAGTTCGGTAGGGAACGGCCCGGAACCGACCCGGGTCGCATAGGCCTTGACGATACCCAGCACCAGGTCCAGCTCACGCGGCCCCAGGCCGGTACCAGAGGCCGCACCACCGGAAGTGGTCGTACTGGAGGTCACATAGGGGTAGGTTCCGTGATCGATATCCAGCAGCGATCCCTGAGCCCCCTCAAACAGAATCTTTTCGCCGGAGGTGCGCAGCCCGTGGAGATGCTCGGTCACATCACACAGCATGGGTGCGAGCCATTCCCCCATGGCCTCGACCTCGGCCTGTAGTGCCGTCACGTCAACGGCCGGCGCGCCATACATCTGGGTCAGCAGGAAGTTGTGATAACCCACCAGTTCCTCGACCCGGCCCGCCAGCGTACTTTTCTCCAGCAGGTCGCCAGCGCGGATTGCGCGGCGCGCCACTTTGTCCTCGTAAGCCGGCCCGATACCGCGCCCGGTGGTGCCGATCTTTGCATCACCCTTGGCCCGTTCGCGAGCCTGATCGAGTGCGACATGACTGGAGAGGATCAGCGGGCAAGCCATGCTGATGCTCAGCCGGTCACGCACCGCAACGCCACTGGCCTCGATCTCGGCGACTTCTTTCTGCAGGTCGGGAACCGAAAGCACCACACCGTTGCCGATCAGGCAATCCACGCCTTCGCGCAAGATACCTGACGGAATCAGATGCAGGACAGTTTTCTGCCCACCAATGACCAGTGTGTGGCCGGCATTGTGCCCGCCCTGAAAGCGGACGACCGCACGACACTGCTCGGTGAGCAGGTCCACAATCTTGCCCTTGCCTTCGTCGCCCCATTGCGACCCGATGACGACTACGCTGCGATTCATGAGTTGTTTTCTGAAAGAATCCATTGTTCACCAGAGCGGATCAATGCCCGCCCTGGCCCGTGTTGTTCCTGCGGAAGCATTTGCCGCACCCGCTCACCGCGGGCACGCAGTGAACTGATGGCGGCGAGCAGTTCGGGCTCGTTCCCGGCCGGCGCCCACACTGTGGAATCCGCCTCGGGCTCCTGCTCGGCATCACCCAGCAACTGGTTCAGGTTCGCCGAAAAGCCGGTCGCCGGCCGGTCTGCACCGAATACACTGCCGATGCCGTCATAGCGGCCACCCCGGGCTATCGCCTGCCCGCATCCGGGCACATAGGCCGCCCACGTCACGCCGGTTTCATAGTGGAAACCGCTGAGCTCACCGCAATCCAGATGCTGAGGAATGCCCGGAAAACGCTGCGCGAGCTGCTGACTGAGCTCAAGCAGCTCCTGGAGCCCGGGGCGCATCGGCGCCGCAATGCGACCCACACACTGTTGCAGCTGAGCTGCCGGGCCGTGCAACTCGCACACGCTGGACAACGCTTCCACCGTATTGGCATCCAGTTGCAGGGAACGGGCAATCGCCGTCACTTCGCCCGGGGCCTTGCGCTGGATGGCCGCGAGCAGGTCGTTCCGAGCCGTCGTGCTGAGACCTTCGGGCAACACGGCCCGAAGGATGCCGACGTGCCCGAGATCCAGGGTGAATGCCTCGACACCGGCGGCCTCGAGGACGTCACACATCAGCGAAATGACTTCGACGTCGGCGGCCAGCCCGGCATGCCCGAATATTTCGGCACCCAGCTGGCGCAGGCTGCGCGGTCCACCCGGGGTATCAGGATGCGTACGCAGCACGGTACCCAGGTAACACAGGCGTCGAATGGCCGCGGCATCACGCGCGTAGCGGTTCGCGTCGATGCGCGCCGCCTGCGGGGTAATGTCCGCGCGAAAACCCAGCTGCCGACCATTGACCTGATCAATCAGCGTGAAGGTCTTGCGCTCCAGACCGCGCCCCACGCCGCTATGCAGGCTTTCGGTGTACTCCAGCACAGGCGGCAGGATCAGATCGAAACCGTGGGCTGCAAACACATCGAGCACACGCCGACGCAGCGCCTCAATGCGCCATGAATCCGGCGGCAGCCACTCTTCTACCCCGTCGGGCAACAACCAATGCATCGTCAATGACTCAATAACTGCAATGTCAGAACGCCCAGGCCCATGACCACCGCGCCGAAAACGCGCAGCTGTTGGTCCGGCAACTGGGCCACTCGTAGCATCATCCCGCGCCAACGGGCCGGCCCGAGAAACGGGCCAATCCCTTCGATCACCATGGCCAGCGCAAGCGCCTGTATCAGGCTTTCACCCACGACGACGCATCCACGACTGCGAACCGGCCGTGACCAAGCCCTGGCGCACGATTATTTGTTCTGGCCGCTGGAATTGCGGAAATACTTGAACAACTCGCTGTCGGGCTCCAGAACCAGCATGTCGCCGGCACCGGACAGGGCGTTGCGATAAACCTCGAGAGAGCGATAGAAGCTGTAGAACTCCGGGTTCTTGCCGTAGGCCTGGGCGTAGATCGCCGTGGCCTCCGCATCACCCGAACCCCGCAGTTCTTCCGCCTCGCGATAGGCGTTGGCGAGAATGACTTCGCGCTCGCGATCCGCTTCTGCACGAATCCCCTCGGCCACCTCGTGGCCACGGGCACGCAGATCAGCAGCAACGCGCGTCCGTTCGGCCCGCATCCGTTCGTAGACCGAGTCACTGACGGTATCTGGCAGGTCAATCCGCTTTACGCGGACATCCACCAGTTCGATACCCAGTTCGTCCACCTTCTCGGCAGCGGAATTCTCCAGCGCCTGCACGATGGCACGGCGTTCGCCGGAAACCGCTTCCTGAATCGTGCGCGTACCGAATTCGTTACGCAGCCCGCGGTTGATGATGTCGGAAAGGCGTTCCAGCGCCACATTCTCGAAACCACCGGTCGCCCGGTAGTAGCGGCCGACATCCCGAATCCGCCACTTGACGAAGAAGTCCACCTGGACGTTCTTCTTTTCCAGCGTCAGGAAACGTTCCGGCTGCTTGTCCAGCGACAGAATGCGGCGATCGAAATAGCGCACGTTCTGCACCAGCGGCAACTTGGCGTGCAAGCCAGGGCCGTACTCAGTGCCCTTGATTTCACCCAGTTGCAGGACAACGGCGTACTCACGCTCGTCAACGATGAAAACCGCATCGACGAGCAGACCAAGGATGACGGCCAGCAGAACCAGGCCGGTTGTTGATTTAAAAGGCATTAGCGGCGTCCTCGTTCACGGGAGGTGTCGCGGGAATCAAGCGAGCTTCCGGTATTGCGGCTGGATACCGGCGAGGTGGTCGCGCCGGAGGGCAGTGCCCTGACGGTCGAGGCGGTGTTGCCATGCGATTCCGTCAGTTTGTCCAGGGGCAGGTACAGCAGCGGGTTGCTTGATTCGACATCGAGCAGCACCTTGTTGGTCCGGCTCAGGACGTCATCCATGGTGTCCAGGTACAGGCGTTCACGGGTAATGTCCGGAGCGGCCTCGAATTCGGCCCGCAACTGGCTGAAACGGCTGGCATCACCGTTGGCGCGCTCTACCACGCGCGTCTTGTAACCATTGGCCTCGGCGATCTTGCGGGACGCCTCACCGCGTGCCACCGGAACCACTTCGTTGGCATAGGCTTCGGCTTCGTTGATCAGCCGCTGCTCGTCTTCCCGGGCCTTGATGGCATCCGCAAAGGCACCCTGCACAGGATCAGGCGGCTGCGCGTCCTTGATGTTCACTTCGGTGACCAGCAATCCGGTGCTGTAGCTGTCCAGCGTGTCCTGCAACAGGAGCTTGGTGCGCTCGGCGACCTCTTCCCGGCCAGCCGTCAGGATGAAGTCCATGCTCGACTTGCCCACAACCTCGCGCAGCGCACTCTTCAGGGCATGCGCCAGCGTCAGGTCGGGATCCCGGGTCCGGAAAAGGTAAGCCTCGGCATCGCTGACGCGGTACTGCACGGCCAGCTCCAGGTCAACGATGTTCTCGTCTTGGGTCAGCATGATCTGCCGGTCCGTCACGTTGCGGACCCCGTCGACGTTGACCTTTTCGATGGACTGAATCGGCCGCGGAACATGCCAGTGCGGGCCTTCGCCCTGGATCGACAGGTACTTGCCGAACTGCAGCACGACGCCACGCTCACCCGGCTGGATGATGTAGAAGCCCGAGGCCAGCCAGACAACAAAGCCAATTGCGGCAACCAGGCCAATCAGGCCCAGTGGCGCACCACTACCGCCACCACTGGCGTTGTTGCCGTCACCGCCATTGCCGCCAGAAAACTTCTGACGCAACTTGCGGAATAAATCCTCGAGGTCGGGAGGCCCCTGCTTGTCCCAGGGGTTATTCGAGCCGGGCTCGTTCCAGGCCATGTTTCATCGCTTACCTAGGGTGGAGCCGAATTGTCGCATGAACTCCCAATCGACAGGGTATCCGTCGGAGATTCCCCATCCACCAGCAGGTTTTCCAGCCTCAATCCATGCTCACCACACAGCCGTTCAAGCACCGTGCGGGGCATTTCCAGCTCCAGTTTCCAGCCGCCGCTGGCAGTTCCCTCTTCGCCGAGAATGGCCTGACTGTCATGCAGTCGGGCCCAGAGTCGCCCTGCAGATGCCGGCAGCGCAATAACCTGGCGGGCGCTGAGCCCGGCCAGCCGCTGCACCAGGGCCTCGCGCAACGCATCCATGCCCTGGGCATTCTGGGCCGAGACCCAGACCCGCTGAGGGTGGCCGTCAGGATCACGCTCGATATCACCCGCACCGTGGTGACGGGCATCCGCTGCGATCAGATCAATTTTGTTGGCAACCTCGATCACCGGGACCTCGGCAGCACCGATCTCATCCAGAACGCTGCGTACCGCTTCGCGTTGCTCATCGCTATTGGGGTCGGCCGCATCGAACACCAGCATCAGCAGGTCCGCCTCGGCCGCCTCTTCCAGCGTGGCGCGAAACGCCGCAACCAGGGCATGCGGCAGGTCCGCAATGAAACCCACCGTGTCAGCCATCACCACCTCGGGAAGGCCCTGCAGTTCAAGTTTCCTGAGCGTGGTATCCAGCGTCGCGAAGAGACGATCAGCGGCATAGACCATCGACCCGCTCAAAGTATTGAACAGGGTGGATTTGCCGGCATTGGTGTAACCAACCAGAGCAATGACCGGCACTTCGTTGCGCTGCCGCCGCGAGCGGTTGAGCGCGCGCCCCCGGCGGACATTTTCGATCTGCCGCTCGATCTGCTTCATGCGGGTAGCCAGCAATCGGCGGTCCGTTTCCAGCTGGGTTTCACCGGGGCCGCGCAGGCCCACACCACCGCGCTGCCGCTCCAGGTGGGACCAGCCGCGCACCAGGCGCGTTGACAGATGGCGCAGCTGTGCAAGCTCGACCTGCAATTTTCCCTCGAAGCTGCGCGCACGACGCGCAAAGATATCGAGAATCAGTCCGTTGCGATCGAGCACGCGACCACTGACGGCGCGCTCGATGTTGCGCTCCTGCGCAGGGCTCAGGGTATGGTTGAAGATGACCAGGTCGGCACCCGCCGCATCCATGGCAGCGTGGATTTCGTCGAGCTTGCCCTTGCCCACGAAGCTGGCCGGGTCGGGCCGCTTGCGCGCACCGGTAATCAAACCGGTGATACGCGCACCGGTCGCGGCGACGAGTTCGACAAACTCATCTCGTCCGGCCTGCCCACGCCCGCCGGGCAGATCCACCGAAACCAGCAAAACCTGCTCCGGCCCTTCGGCCGTTGCCCGCGTCCGTACCGGAGTAAGTCCGGTGTCTCCCAGCTCGCCCTGCGGGGCGTGGTGCTTATTCTTCGCTGACAGGAGCCTGCTCACTGTCGCCGAAATCCAACCGTACCGGCCGCTGCGGGACGATGGTGGAAATGGCGTGTTTGTAGATCATCTGGCTGACCGCATTCCGCAATACCACCACGAACTGATCGAATGATTCGATTTGCCCCTGCAGCTTGATGCCGTTGACCAGAAAGATGGCAACGGGCACGCGTTCACGCCGCAGAGCATTGAGAAAAGGTTCCTGAAGTGTGTGTCCCTTGGACATGTTGTTCTAGTGCTCCGTGGGCCTCTGTGGGCGCCCTTAATGTTGTAATCGGATTTTTACGACAGCGTAGTTTAGCAGTCCTTCAAGGCCGCCCCGCTTCCTCAGAACGCGAAGCCCCGGAAGAGTTCGCTGAAACCCGGCTTCCCAGCCATTGTTCCACCTGCGCGACGGCATCCTGTGTGGCATCGGCGGAGCTGCTGTCTATCCAGTGCAGGGATGAATCGCCGCGCAGCCAGGTCAATTGACGTTTCGCGTACTGACGGGTCGCGATGATCGCGCGTTCGACGGCTTCGTCCTCGCTCAACCGGCCATCCAGAGCCGCAAACAGCTGGCGGTAACCCACCGCCTTGAGCACCGGCAGATCGGGGTCGAATTCCGGGTCCTGATACACCGCCCGCACTTCCTGCCACAGGCCTTCATCCAGCATGGCGTGAAAACGCGTGGCGATACGCGCCCGCAGTGCCTCGCGCGTCCCGGGCATCAACGCCAGTTTGAGAACCGGCCCGCCCCACGAACACGCGGGGCGTTGCGACGCGATCAGGGCTTCGCGTCCCTGCCCGGATTGCGCCAGGATTTCCAGGGCACGCAGCGTGCGCTGGGTGTCATTGGGGTGAATGCGCGCTGCGGTCAGCGGGTCTTTGCGGGCCAACTCCGCATGCAGCGCGGGCACCCCTTCCCGCTGCGCCCGCTGCTCCAGCTCGTCGCGCAAGCTTCGATCATCCGTCGGCAGCGGGTGAAGCCCCTCCAGGAGCGCACGCAGATACAGGAAGGTACCGCCACACAGAATGGGCAACCTGCCGCGCCGGTGAATATCCGTGATCGCCGCGCGGGCACAGTCAGCCCAGCGCGCGGCCGAACAGACGTCCGCCCACGCGAATGTTCCCAGCAAGTGATGGGGTACACGGGATACTTCCGCGGGCGTGGGCTTGGCGGAGCCGATTTGCAGCCCCCGGTAGACCTGTGCGGAATCCATCACCACGATTTCGCCGTTGAAGCGTTCTGCAAGCTCCAGTGACAGGCCGGTTTTGCCGCTCGCAGTCGGACCAAGAATGCAGAGAATCGCCGGGTCCGACGTGCTAGCGCCCACGCAGGAACCAGCCATCCAGTTCATCCAGGGGAATCTGCCGCCAGGTTGGCCGGCCATGGTTGCATTGGCCGCTGCGGGGGGTTTCCTCGATCTGCCGCAGCAGCGCATTCATCTCCGGGTGCGTCAGCACACGACCGTGCTTGATACTCCCGGCCTTGCAGGCGTGGTTGCCCAGCGCTCGGTCCAGCGCAGCTTCCATGCGATGCAGGTCCGCACCCTCGGCCGCATGCAGGTCCGCAAGCACATCCCGCAGCAACCGCTCCAGGTCAAAATTGTCCAGCAACCGCGGCCGCGAAAAGATGCCGATGCGCTCCGGCCCCAGCGCCCGCACGTCCATCCCCATCTGGCTCAGCCAGTCTGCCGCCTCTTCCATCGCGGCCATTTCGCGCACGCTCGCTGCAAGCTCAATGGGCACGAGCAGAGGCTGGGCCACGACACGCTCATTGGCCAGTGCGGCCTTGAGTCGCTCCAGGACGATTCGCTCGTGCGCCGCATGCATGTCCACCAGAACCAGACCCTTGTCGTTCTGGGCAATCACATACGCCTGATGCAA